>CANCRO010000024.1 GCA_947380605.1 Chitinophagaceae bacterium | reverse complement strand
GGATAAATTGAAATATTTTTTGTAAAAAGAAAGCAACAACAATTAAAAAAAAGATCTTCGAATATATGCATTTGTTCATTAAACTGAAGATGATTATGTTTAATCATTGATAAAGAATAAAGTTTATTCCAATTAGCGTAATCATATTTAAAACGCATCAAATTTATAAATTCAAGGTTCTTTAATTTTGAGTTATCAATATAAATATCTAACAAATTAAGACGGTCATTCACTAAAACATTATTGAGAAAAATATTTGTATTACAAATAACCATATCAGCTTTAGATTCTTTAGCAGTAGAATATAAATTAAAAAACATATCAGGATCAATCCAATCATCAGCATCAACAAAACCAACAAATTCCCCTTGAGCAATTTCAATTCCACTATTCCTCGCTGAACTAACCCCTTTATTGTGTCCATCAATAAAAATAATTCGACGATCCAATGCTAAAAAATTGTCAATAATACATCTACTTTCATCAGTACTACCATCATTAATAATAATAATTTCAATTTCTTTAAGGGTTTGATGAATAATGGAATAAATACACTGCTTCAAATATTTTTCAGCATTAAATACAGGAATAATCACAGAAACCTTAATAGCAGTCATAAATTATTGCAAAAGAAAAGAATTTTACTAATATACGATTTCATAACCTACAATATGATCATTAAAAACTATTGATTAGTTGTAGAATTCAACCAATCAACAGCATCAAAATACTTTCTGTATACTCTTGGATTAGAATAAATATCACCTATTCCGTCACTAGCAGTGAACTGCTTTAACCAAATTAAAGATTGAATACTTTCAAGATTTTTAGAAGAAAAAAAAACCTTATTGAAATCTAAATTGTCAAAAGCTTGAATCTCGTCAAAAGAACAAGATTCATTATCAGTAAAAGAAAAAAATAAATTATTATAGTTTATACGATCTTTTCGCCTATTCCACTTCTCTAAGGCATCCGATTTAGTATAATAATGCAAAAAATGAACTTCTACATCATTATTTAATATTCCAATTGGATAAGGATTATTAACTCTTAAATTATTTGCTTTCTCATATTTTGAAGTAATAATAAAATTTAGCGGTTGATTTAAGTAATATTCTAAATTTTGTACAAATTTAATATAGCAGGAAGAAAAAAAATACAACCCTATTGTCGGTGTAAAGTAAGGAACTTTTAACTCTTTATAAACACGACCACCCCAACAATTATTAGAAATAATTGAAAAATTCTTATTAGATAATCTTTTTCTAGAGATAAAAATTTGAAATAGGTATTTTTTAAATGAAATAAAATTAATGATGTCAAGTTTTGTTTTAAGAGATCTATTTTTAAATCTATTTGAAAATAGAATTAAATAATCTACTATATTTTTAAAAATAAATTTTGGTTGAATAGCCGAAAATAAATAATCCTGATAGCGGTTCATTAATAGAAGTTGTCTATTCAACAAAAAATTGTCTTTATCAGAACCAAAGAGTTTTGTAGAAATAAATAACATTGCATTAGTAGAATGATTTAATACTTCAATCGGATTACTGCAAAAATTAAGTTGATGAATTCTATAAACTGCTAAATCATAATTAATAAAATAAAAATTTCTTTTCTTTAAAGCAATATTAACCCAGAATACCCAATCCTCATATCTACCTTGATAATCAATTTCGAAAGGCATTTCATCTTTATTCCAAATTGTATGCCTTAACATAGCAGAGTGAATAGGAATACTAACACCGTAATCATATTCGTATAGTAATTCTTTTAAGGGACATCCATTGAGTGGTTTAAATTTATATTGGACTGAAATCTTTTTCTCATGAAATAAATGTGTATGATTTGTATAACAAATATCAATATCTTGATGATCATTCATAAACTCAATTTGAATAGCAAATTTTTCAGATGCTATATAATCATCTCCGTCTAAAAAGTGTACATATTCACCATTGGCAATTTTAAACCCATTGTTTCTGGAGATTGTTACTCCCTGATTATCTTGATAATAATATCGGATTCTATTATCTATTGAAGCAAAATTTTCACAAATTAATTTAGTATTGTCTGATGATCCGTCATCAATTATAATACATTCCCAATTTATATAGGTTTGAGATAAAACACTTTGAACACACTCACTAATAAATAACTGTTGGTTAAAACATGTAATTATTATTGAAACTTTATTCTTAATAAATACCATCACTTTTGAAAATATATAACCCTTAATCTATAAAACGAGATCCTCAAACAAAAATAATAACCCAATATATTTGATAATAATTTAAATCTAGTGAAGGTGAAAAGATGAAAGGCTGGATCGAATATAACCAACTTTTTGAGCAATTTTAATAGTAAATCCTTATCATCAAATTTGTTTTGAGTAAATAACCACCAATATAAATTTGCAAGTCTTTTACACAATATTGGAGTAAGTAACATATTTTTTGACAAAACTGTTTCCCATTTTTCAAAAAAAATGATTGTTTCTTTTAATCCAGTATTAATAGAAATTCGATCATTTTTGTGAAATCGCCAAAAACCACACATTAATGAAAGGTAATCATAACGCGCGCCTATCAATAATCCTTGCAATTGAAAATCAATTTCTTGATTTCGATTAATACCTATATCCCAGCACCCAATTTTGGCTATAATGTTTCTTCGCATTAAAAAGCTAAAGTTTGAAATACAACACCCAGTAAGAAACTGAGTAATCAAGTCATCTTCCTTATGAGCTATGATTACTTTGTAATTCACTAAAGTACCTACTTGCCAGTCGCCAAATACACCATCACATATTGTATGATTATTTAAATAATCTACCTGTATCAATAATTTATCAGTCATCAACAAATCATCAGAGTCTAAGTACTGAATAAATTCACCAGACGATGCGATTGTTCCTATATTACGAGCAACTTGAACACCACTATTTATTTGATATATATACTTAATACTAAATTGATCATCAATATAGTCAACTACATTATTATAAATATCTTTTGTATTATCAATCGACCCATCATCCACTATAATACATTCAATGGGTCTATAAGATTGAGAAATGACTGAATGAATAGCTTCCGACAATAAATTACTACGGTTATAAGTAGGAATAATAACAGAAACGAGTCCTTTAATAAACTCATTATTTATCCAACCTACAGTCATATATTGTAAGTAATTGATTAGTTAATTTTTCAATTTCATATTTTTCTTTAACGAATTTTTTAGCAACATATCCCATTCTTTTTCTTACAACATTTTCACATGCTAACAATTCGACTTTTTCAACAAATTGCTTAATAGCATTTTGTTTCACCACAAAACCCGTTATGCCATCTAATATCCCTTCCGCCATTCCTCCTGCATCAGAAATAATTACCGGAATTTGCATTGATTGCGCTTCCTGTATCACTAAACCTTGGGTTTCAGATCTACCCTTATAAGTAATACCAGGCAAAATAAAAACATCAGCCTTTTCCATATATTCTTTGATTTGCTCCTGTGTTTTTGAGCCAACTAATTCAACAATAGAATTCAAATACAAGCTATCTATTTTCTTTTCCAATTGATTTTTTAATACCCCATCTCCAACAACAATAGCCTTGAAAATTATTTTATTTCTCGCTAACAATTCCTTACAAATTTCGAGAAATATATCTGGACCTTTCAATTCTATAAGTCTTCCCACAAATAACAAACAGAATACTTTACTATTTGTGTTGTTTCTGGTAAAAAAATTGGTATTGAGTCCTACCGGTAAAATATGAACTTTATCTAAAGTGCAATTAAGGTTTAATACTTGATTTTTTGAAAATTTCGAATTAACAGTAATAGTCACATCCGAATCGAACAGTTGGGTATAAAAGCTAGGTTTAACCATTAGGTCATACCCATGAAAAGATGTTACAAATTTAGCATTTTTAAATAAGCCGTTAATTCTTAATTGTGCCACATAGTTGCCATTTTGCCCAAAGTGAGCATGTAAAACATCATAAGCTGGTTTGTCTAGATAATGAGTAAGTTCATAAACAGAGCATTTCCCTTTATTTTTAAAGGAAAAATTGTAAACCTTTATTATTTTATCGATAGTGAAGTAGCGTACTAGTTTAGATAGAAGATTAGCAATTCTTCCTATCCGATTTTTCGAAATACATTGTAGATAAAAAGTATTTCTAAGTAAGTCGGCCTCCTCAACTACCTTATGTATTTTTTTATCGGACGGTTTTTCCTGTGAAAAAATATGAACTAAGTGCCCATTATCTTGCAATGAAATAATTTGGTTTGAAATAAATGTTTCTGACAAACTAGGAAACGCTGTAACAAAAAAAGCTATTGTCAATTATAGTAAAAATTTATTCTATATCAGTTTGGAAAACAGTAGACATTTAATACAACATCCTCACTGGTATGCATTGATAAATCAAAAGGGACAAACTTTTTTTCAAAGAGAAAAAGCTTATAATTATATGAGAGAATCAATTCATTTAATTCTTCGACACTGGAACCACCGCGTAAGGCTGTTTGACGATTATATTCAATGGCAATTACAGGCTTATCTTTTCGTATTAGCTTATCTGCACCCCTCAGCGCACTTACCTCTGCGCCCTCAATATCAATTTTCATAAGTGATACTTTTTGAATCTTCTCAGATTCATAGTAATCATTTAGATTAATAGTATTTACTTCAATGGCTCCTGATTCCTGGCTAACTGTTAAATATCCTATGCCATTACAATGATCTAAAAAACTTATGTTATTTGTTACATTATTCGATGGAGGTACAAACCACATTTTTGAATTTACATCACATACGGCAACGCCGTTCACATGAACATGGTGAAAGTTATTTAAGTCAACATTAGCTTTCAATTTTTCAACTGTTGGCGGAAAAGCCTCAAATGAATCCACCCTTCCATTTGCACCAACTAGCATTGCCATCTGCAATGTGAACCAGCCCCGCTCGGTACCAATATCCCAAACAGTATCACCTGGTTTTATGAGATGTGAAAAAACAGAAGTCATTGATAGATCGTAATTGCCAAAAAAATAAATCCCATAAGTTGCATAGTCTTTAGGTGAGGCTCGCATCCAAAATCCCTGGCTAGTAGGCACTTTAAGTTCGTCATCTACACACCATTTTCTACCGGAATTTCTAATATAATTCCTAATCCCTCGCGATCCATGCTTGAGTGTGTAACGCCTTAACAATTTAGTTAAAAACAAGCGTGGCCTTTTAAGTAATTCTGCGTCCATAATTTAAATATTATCCTGCGAAGAATATATAGTTTTATTGAGATTTATAGTTGTGAATAAATACCATTAAAAAAAGCCGTGTTTCTAGCTCGTATCATTTTACCGGATACCCAAAAGTCGATAGGCAAAATAGAAATCATTATTGCTGAATCTATCACATCGCAGAAATCTTTAGGATCAGTTGTCTGATAAGATGCAAATAACCAAACAGAATAATCTCCTGCACGCAGAGCCAGATGAGGAATATCTAATTGATAGCAATTACTATCTTCATTCAAGTAAAAGCCCATTTCATCAGAAGTAAAGAATGCAATCAATTCATTGTTTTGATCTTTTAATCCTAATGATAATATTATCCTAGAAACATCAATTCCCTCCCTAGTAAATTGAATTAAAAAACTTACACTTTCATTACAGAATAATGTATTCGTCCTTTCGCCCTTCTCATTTTTGATATCTATATTAATAAACTTAAATTTACCGTTCCCTTCTCTATCTGTTCTTTTCAAAAGACTACCCTGAAAGTTTTCAGAAGAAATTCGTAAATAGTTAGAAACTCCATCTTCTACTTCACCAATATAATGAGTAGTGCCGTTTTTCAATATTATCGCTGTCTGGCATAATGCCCTAATAGCACCCATATTATGACTCACAAACAATACCGTCCTCCCCTCTTTGGTGCTAACCTCTTTCATCTTTCCCAATGCCTTTTTTTGAAACTCCGCATCACCCACTGCAAGTACCTCATCCACAATTAAAATCTCAGGTTCTAAATGTGCTGCGACTCCAAATGCTAGCCGCACATACATACCTGAGGAGTATCTTTTTACAGGCGTATCAATGTATCGCTCTACCCCTGAAAAATCAACAATCTCATCAAATTTGGATTTAATTTCCTGTTTACTCATTCCTAGTATGGCACCATTTAAAAAAAT
The DNA here is from genome assembly GCA_947380605.1 of Chitinophagaceae bacterium. Classification (GTDB taxonomy): domain Bacteria; phylum Bacteroidota; class Bacteroidia; order Chitinophagales; family Chitinophagaceae; genus Ferruginibacter. The sequence goes on along the minus strand of CANCRO010000024.1, from coordinate 27,158 downwards.
ATTATCCCTACCACTTAGTTCAGGATGAAAACCAGTTCCTACCTCTAACAAACTAGCTACCCTCCCCTTTATTTTTACAGATCCGGAACTGGGGGAAGTAGTGCGACTGAGTATTTTTAATAGCGTACTTTTTCCTGCACCATTTCGACCAATGATACCCATCACTTCACCCTGCTTCACTTCGAAATTGATATCTTTTAGCGCCCAAACATAATCGCTCTTTCCACGCTGGGTTCTGTCGTTGACATCGCCAATTTTTAAATAAGGATCTTCCTTACCCCTTATTCGATGCCAGGCTCTATTAAAGTCATGCGAAAAAGAACCTGTTCCAACAGTACCTAGTCTATATTGCTTTGAAAGATTTTCTACTTGAATAACTGAACTCAAAATATTATAAAAATTTAATTTAATAATTACCTAAACCGTATCCATAAAAGTCCGCTCCACCTTGCTAAAAAATACCATACCTAATAGTAACGTAACAACAATAAATCCCCCACTATACAACAACCCCAATGAATCTACCGTACCGGTCCCAAAAAGAGAATAGCGAAAAGCTTCTACAATCGGAGTTAATGGATTCCAAGTAAACCAAGATGCAAAAGATTTAGTCTTTAAAAATGATAAAGGATAGGCTATCGGTGTGGCGTACATGAGTAATTGAACTGCAAATCCAATCAACACTGTAAAGTCTCGATACTTAGTGGTGAGCGAAGAGATAATAATACCTAATCCCAATCCCATTCCTGCCATCATCACAACCAATAAAGGAATCAGTAACCAACTTGAACCCATATAAAAATAATGCTGCTTCATACCAAACCATGCCATTACTACCAATAGTAAAATAAATTGAATCCCGAACTTTACCATATTACTCATCACTGAACTGAGCGGCATTACCAACCTTGGAAAATATACTTTTCCAAAAATACCCGCATTGGCGACAAATGTATTAGAGGTGGTGGTAAGACAGGCACTGAAATAATTCCAAATACTAATGCCACTCATATAAAACAATACTGGCTCAATTCCATCAGTGGGTATATTGGCAATTTTTCCAAAGACCATTAAAAATACAATCGTGGTAAATATCGGTTGAATGAAATGCCATAGCGGTCCAAGAATCGTTTGCTTATACTGTGCAGTAAAATCACGCTTTACAAACAACCAAAGTAAATCTCGGTATTGCCATAGTTCACTGATATTCAAATCCAATAAAGCAGCTTTTGGCTCGATGATTAAATCCCAGGTTGGTGGTGGTTTTTGAGTAGTTGACAAGTTGGGTTTAGGGGCTTATTAAATTTGTTGGGTTATTATTTTCGGGTTTAGAGGCTCATTAAACTTATTAGTTTATTAAGCACGAGTTTAGGGGAGTATTGAATTTATTAGATTATTATTCTCGGGTTTAGAGGAGTATTAAATTTATTGAATTATTATTCTCGGATTTAGAGGAGTATTAAATTTATTAGTTTATTATTCTTGGGTTTAGGGGAGTATTGAATTTTTAGATTATTATTCTTGGGTTTAGGGAAGTATTGTATTTATTAGATTATTATTCTCGCGTTTAGAAGAGTATTATATTTATTAAATTATTAATTTTGGGTTTAGAGGTTTAGGGACTTAATCGTTTAGAATCTTATTCCAATTTTCTTTATAATTGGTATATCCAAATCTTTTTATTACCTGCTCACGTTTGGGAACATACGCTTGTTGATTTTCTAGAACCTTATTAATGGCTTCTGCAATTTCAACTACCTCATTTGGATTCACTAGCAGCCCAAAGTCTCCGTTCCCTAATGCATCCACCGAACCATCCAAATTACCTGCAATTACTGGCTTTCCATAATACATAGCCTCTATAAATACTAATCCGAAACCTTCTTTTTTACTAGGCATAATATATAAATCGGCAATACTGTAATGCGCTGCCAATTCATCATCAGAGATAAATCCAGTAAAGATTATTTGTGATTGTAAATTCATTTCAGCAATGATCACCTTTAACCTTTCAAGTTCTGCTTGATCATATTTACCTACTACTAAATATTTTATTGAAGGATATTTTATTATTAACATTTTAATGGCATACAATACATTATCGTATCCTTTATATTGCTCTTTAAATGAAAGACGGGTCAAAGTCATCAAAACCTTGTCTTGTGTGCTTAAACCATATCGTTGTAACAGGGATTCATCTTTGCCATTATTTATTGGAAGTTCCAAAAATGGATTTAAGCAGTTATTTAAAACACTAACCCTATTGTTAGATAATTTCTGAACTGACGCTATTTTATTTTTTGTAAAATGACTAACCGCTACTATACCACTGCATTTACCTAGCATCATTTTTTTTACAAATGAAAATTGATTCCAGACTTCAATACCATGAGCTAATAAAATCAATTTTGTTTTGGGAGAAAATATTTTAATTAAAAAACCAGGTAGTAATAAATTACTGTGACTCAATATTACCTGCCGACTATTGATCCCCTTTCTAACCGCTTCATAGACAAACCGCCATTTATTTTCTCCAAACCCACTGAATATAGCTGCTGGAAAATATCTTTCATCTACATCCACTTGCTTATCGTACATCGAATAAACGCAAACCTTTTCACCCAATTTCTCAGAAGCTATATCTTGCAATGCCTTACCAACTACTCTTGATACTTTTTCAATGCCCCCAGTAGCTGAAAACATATTAAGTGTAAGTAACAGCGTACCTTCAGACATGTTGATGTTGAGCTATTAATGTAGAGGTTAGGTATTGAGACCAGTGAATTTCTCCTGATTCAAATTTTTTATAATTTCCATGGCTGTCTTTACCAAGTAAGTCTCTAACATAGTTGTTGTTCATCAGCCAGCTTTTAAAAGGAAATGTAAAGCCCATCTTGGGCCTATTCCAAATAATCTCAGGTAGTATATCTTTAAAAGAATCAATCAATAATTGTTTACCTAGGATGCCATCATATTTTACAGTAGAACTTATCTGAAGCGAAAGCTTAGTAAAATCAGCATCTAAAAATGGCATTCTTATCTCAAGGCCATGGGCCATACTCATCACATCCGCATCTCGTAACAATTGATTCTGCATGTACAAATTAGTCTCCATCCAACTTACTTGATTTTGTGGTGTCAATTGATCAATATCAGACAATACAGGACTTTCGGAAAGTAATTTCCAAACTTCATGCTCATATGCCCCAAGCTGGATAGCGATTTCATTGGGTGTAAACTGACCGCGTAAGAAAAGATAGCGCCCTATCGGCCCCTCAATACTTAGATAAACCAGTCTCCTAAATTTTTTCAATGCGCTAAACTTGCCCGCTCTTAAAATAACATTTGGAAAATTTTTAAAAAACAATGCCGATCGAATACGATTAAAAGAAGGATATCCTCCATATAATTCATCTCCTCCTATTCCAGACAATACTGACTTTAAACCACTTTCCTTGGCATACTTACTTATAAACCAAGTATTAATTCCATCACTACTTGGAAGATCCATTGATTCAATAATTGTTGGTAAATATTGATGAAAATCATCCTCTTTTAGTAAATGTTGAAAGTGATTACAATTTAAATGTTGCTGTAATGCCTGCTGGAATTTTTTTTCAGAAAACTGACTTTGCTCTAAGTCAAGTGAGATCGTTTTTAATTCTTTCTGATCTTTTTTTGCCAATACGGATAGAATACTAGAATCTAATCCACCACTTAAAAAAACTCCAATTGGTGCATCGGCCAAGAGATGTCGCTTTACTGATTTTGATAAAGAAATTTTAATCAATTCAATGGCATCATTTCTATCACATATAGTTTCAGTATAACTAATTTGAAAATACTTTTTAACAAAACATTTTTTACTAGGTGCTTGGTATTTTAACCAGGTTCCTTTTTCTAATGGATGAACACCTTGAATCGTAGTAATAGGTTCTGGTAAATGACCATAAGCCATCATATACACTTTCCAGTTAGGATGTTCATTTTGAAGTAATTTATTATTTTTAAAAGCCTTCACTTCAGATGCAAAGACCAATCCATCTTTAGTGATGGAATAATAAAGAGGTTTAATACCTGCAGAATCTCTTACTAAATAAAGTTCTAGATTTAAAGTATCCCACATAGCAAAAGCAAACATTCCGTTAAACCGAGCAAAAGCATCTGTACCCCAGGTAGCAAAAGAAGCTAGTATCACTTCGGTATCACTAGTTCCAGAAAACTTGGATCCCAACAATAAAAGCTCCTGTCTTAATTCGAGATAGTTGTATAATTCACCATTGTAAGTAATCCAATATCTTTCTTTTTCAAAAGACATAGGTTGTTGACCAGTAGTGGATAAATCAATGATTGAAAGTCTTCGATGCCCTAATACTACAGAATGGAGAGCATTAGAATAAATACCCTCTTCATCGGGACCACCCGATTGCTGAATACTACACATATCTTTTACCTTAGTTTCAATAACATCAATTGGCAAAGAGTGATCCAGCATTCCTGCAATCCTACACATTAATATGTAAACCCATTAAAAAAGAGAAAGTTTGTTTTAGGTAGGAACTATTTAAAACTACAATAAAAAGAAGTAAATAGAATTGCTGAAAATAAAAATATAAACTTCAAAAATTAATTAAACAATAGGTTCTAAATTTTTCTTATCAAAGTTGGCACTCAATTGAACCCCCATTGTTTCAATTCTAACCTTTGCCCTACTTCCGTTGATTTCAACAAGCACTCCATTATAATTCATTAATAAACCTTGTTTTATTCTTACTTTAGAATTTACTGTTAACCCAGAAACCTCTTCAATCTGTACATCAGAAAATTCATTTAAAAATTTCTTAATTGTAAAAATATCCTCGTCCTTTATTTTTGCAGGCTTGCCAAGCCAATATACAAAATTGAGGATTCCATTAATATTTTTAAGATCCCATTTCTCTGAATCCTTAACCCTAACAAATACATAAGACTTGAACAAAGGTTCTAAAATGACTTTTTTACGATCGCTCCACTGTTTTACTACCCTATTAAGAGGACAATAATTTTCGATACCATTATCGTCTAATAAACTAGCCACTTTTTTTTCCCATCTTGGTTTAGTATAAACTGCAAACCAATGTAAATCATCTTTCTCCATAATATAGCGTTGCTTACCCTCAGTCACACACCGGTTGACTGAAGAACATCCTTAATTGATTATATATATTTTTTCCTTTGTTCATTGGAGGTAAAATTAACTCAAAAGCAGAACATTTAGCTACTTTCAATTTACTCTTATCCCAATTTCCGAACCTACTATTCTTTAAAATTCAAAATAACTATCCCTTAACTATCTGTTTTCCCTTTTCCCAGAGCAGCTTCCAAGAAGGAAAACTATTCTCTTTATCCTCTATAGCATACCCATAGCTATATCCATAACCATATCCATAGCCATATCCATAACCATAGCCATTCCCCAAATGCCCTAAATTTATTCCCCGTTTTTTAACCCCATTGAAAACAATACACATATTGTTGAATTTTTTCTGCTGATTAAATTCATTAATCATTTTAAGGAAAATTTTGGGTGTTCGATCATGTCTTATCACATATAGGGTAACATCGGCATAGTCTTTTAATAACTGTGCGTCTATCACTGGCCCAATCGGAGCCGTATCTATAAAAACATAATCAAACTCTTTTTTAATAAAATCCATCATTTCACCAAAGGCAGGCTTTCCAATCAACTCTGTTGGATTCGGAGGAATTGCTCCAGCTGGTATAATAAATAAATTGGGTATAGATGTAGGTCTAATAATTTGTTTTATATCAGCTTTACCCACTACATAGTTTGATATTCCAGGATCACGCGGCACATTCATCATTCTACTGAGCTTTGGTTTGCGAAGATCCATTTCCATCAAGGCTACTTTTTTACCAGTGAGTGTAAAACTGATGGCCAGATTAATAGCCAGAAAACTCTTCCCTTCACTAGATATACTAGAAGTTATTAATAATGTTTTTTGTCGATCATTCAGACCCATATAAGCAAGGTTGGTACGAAGCGATCTAAGTTGTTCAGCAATAACTGTTCTTTTTCCTTCTTGAATAACAATAGGGGTCTTTGAATTGGATTGAGCAATCTCACCGACAAATGGAATAGAAGTTTTATCCTCAATATCATCTCGAAATAAAACTTTGCTTTTAAATTGCTCCTTCATTAAAACCATAAAAACTGCTATCAATAAACCAATAATAAAACCAGTGAGATAAAAATTCTTTGCAACAGGTGTTACAGGACCAGTCACCGTTGGAGTTTCAATAACCCTAAGATCTGCCGATGTAGAGGCAGAGGAAATAGCAGTCTCTTCTCGCTTCTGAAGTAAATAAGAATAAATGTTATTTTTTATAACTTGTTGTCGGCTGATTTCTAAAAGCCCCCTTTCCTTTTGAGGAACCGTCTGAAGTAATCCATTATTGAGCGCTAATTTTTTACTGATATTATTTTTTACTGTTACCAAATTATTTTTAATGGTAACTATATTTTCCAATATATCGGACTTCAACCTACTTATTTTGGCTTTTGCTTGCAGCACAGGTTCACTATTTTCACCAGTCACTCGAGAGGCATTTTCAAGATCATATTCTGCTTTATACAAATCACTCAAAAGTCCACTCAAGGTAACATCAGTTAGTAAAGACAATGAAGGAACAGTTCCAGGCCTCCTACCCTTACTCAAAACATAGTCACGAGTGTCTTGCAGTATTTCCAATTGTAAATTGACTTCTCCTTTCTTATTATCCAATTCACGCACTTCGGTTAGATATAACTCACCTTGTGTGCCAACACTATATAAAGATTCACGATTTTTATATGCTTCAATATTTTCTTCTACACTATCCAACTGATGGATTACATAGTTCAACCGATCGTCAATAAAATTAAGAGTCTTAGAAGCAATCTGATTCTTGTCATCAATACCATCCTTATTATATACTTCAAAAAGACGGTATAAAATATCTCTTCCCTTATCAGGTAAAGGAGTAAGTAATTTTATTTCCAAAACAGTAGAAGAAGAAGATATAGGAGATGCCTTTAAATCTCTAATGATTGAGGCAGCAGCAGAACTTACAGAATTAGTTATAAGAAAATAATTTTTACCTGATAAATTCTTACTATAAGTCATATTTACTATAGGGCGATACCAGGTATTTCCCAATAATACCTTTCCGGTAAAGTTTACCTGCTCACCATTAATATTTATTTTTTTATTTATCCAATCCATCTTAAATGGATACTTTCCAAAAGTATAATTCCCTTCTTTTTCAACTGCTACAAAACTAACCGGAGTATTATCACCATATAATTCTTCCAATCTCACTTTACCTTCGTTAAAAACGGTTGTATATAAATCAAGTGAACTAACCACTTCCTGCATCAATCCTGAAGAGCGTAAAACTAAAATTTCATTTTCTACAATCTTTTTTTCACTAAAAATGTTAAGTGCATCTAATACTTTAGAATCTCCCGATCCTTTGTTAGGATCTTTAAGTAATACCTTTGCAGAAGCCACGTAAATAGGCACTTCGGCTCTATAATAAACATAAGCAACACTCATTGAAATTGGAATCGTTAAAGCAAACAAAGGCCAAAAAGGCAAGTATTTTTGTAACAACTGAATAAAAATATTCGTTGCTTGCATTTCCTTAAAAAATTGTTCCTCTTTCATTAACGTTATTAAATAGGGTATTTTGATTATCTAGAAATCCGATCAATTATCAAAAAGGCAAAGGTGATACTTGATAAAACGGTAGTGTATATCAAGCGATTATTATTTCTACGTTGCTCCGAATTTGATTTTAATTCATTCGGTTGTATAACGACAATATCATTGGGTTGTAAATAATACCAAGGGGAAGTAAGAATGGAGGAATTTTCTAGATTGAGGTGTTTAACCTGTTTGGTATGCTGTGATTCTCTTATGATCATCACATTATTTAATTGCGCATTCGGTAAGCCGCCTCCTGCTTTAGCCATTACTTCCAATAATGAAATTTTTTCTAAAGGAATTTCTATTACTTGTGAGCTTCCTTCACCCAATACCGTCACGCGATGATTGTTAAAATTGATGGTAACGATAGGATCTTTGAGATAAGGTAAAAGCTCAGTTTCTAACAATATTTTTAACTCTTTTCTAGTGAGTCCTGCTACCTTTAATTTACCTAACTTATGTAAGTAAATAAACCCCTCTTGATTTACCTGGAAATTATTTTTATTTGTACCGTCAATTTCTCGGCTATTAAACAGTGCATCCTCTAAACTACTTAAACTGGCTATAGCTATTGCCAATTGGTCATTGGATTGAATTTTTAATTCCAGTTCATTGTTTACAAAACCATTAATGATAGTATCACGACTGATATCTTTAAAATAATAGGTAGGACTATATATTTTACAAGATGAAAAATATATAACCGTAACCGTTAGTATAATCAATAAAGGCCTATAAAATTTATACATCATGTTTATCAGAGATATTAAAATCCAATCACAAAAAATATTGACGAACCGAAAAAATGAATTTGAGCGAAATGAAATTTGATTTAGAAAAAATATTTGCTTTACCACAGCTTTAAAAACCTAAAGAAATCGCCTAGTTAAAGCATTTTATTGACCTTATATTTTAACTACTGAGTCCTCTTTTTTTCTCCCTCCTTATTTTATGGATACCATAAAGTACTCCTGCTCCTAACAACAGACCGATTCCACCATCAATAGGTGCATCTGGGTCACCTCCAGGATCACCAGGTGAATTAGGGTCACCAGGACCTTGAGCAAAAGAGGTAGAAGGAATCGAGCAGTAAAAAAACAGGATTATGCAAAATGCAAAAACCAATTTTGGAAATTGTTTCATTATTAGGTAGGGTTGTTGAGGTAAAAGCAATAGTATTAATCTATAATATATTGTAATAATAATATATATATACTGTAAACACAAGCGTTTTTTTTATAGATGGTATTTTTTTTTCCAATGACTAATTGAATCTAACAGTCACATTAGTTGTATTTATTTTATTTGAGGGGAAAAGAAAAATAGAAGAAAAAGAATAATGGATGTCAAAAAGAAATGAAAATAAAAAACTCAAACAAATTTCCTTCATAAGAAAAAATGTTTGAGTTTAAAAAAAAGGAATCTATAATGTTAGCTTCTCTAAAAGAAACAGGTTAATTAAGTTTAGCCAATGCCTCTTTAATTCTTACCCATGCTCTATCAATATTTACCATACTATTTGCAAATGAAAAACGAACGCAATTTGGTTCACCAAAAGCTTCTCCCATTACAGAAGAAACGTGAGCAGTATGAAGTAAATACATAGAAAAATCAGCGGAATTCGTAATGGTAGTAACGCCATCTGTTTTACCATAATAATAAGATACATCAGGGAAAATATAAAATGCACCTTCAGGCTCTGTACACTTGAATCCTGGAATATCTTTAATCAAATCCATTACGCGAGCCCTTCTTCTTGTAAACTCCTCGGTCATTTCCAAAGAAGGTTTTAAATCAGTTGTTAAAGCCACTACAGCAGCCTTTTGAGTAATAGAGCAAGTACCACTAGTAAACTGACCTTGTAATTTCTCAGCACCTTTTGCAATATCTACATTGGAAGCAATATATCCAAGGCGCCAGCCAGTCATCGCAAAACCTTTACTTAAACCATTAACAATTATCACACGATCCTTCAGGTCACTGAACTGAGCAATACTTTCGTGCTTACCAACAAAATTGATGTATTCATATATTTCATCAGAAATAATATATAGGTTAGGATATTTCCTAAAGACTACTGCCAATGCTTCCAATTCAGCTTTACTATATACAGCACCTGATGGGTTACAAGGAGATGAGAATAAAAAAATCTTTGATTGAGGAGTAATAGCAGCTTCCAATTGTTGTGGAGTAATCTTAAAACCACTCTCTAAAGAGGTATGAACCTCTACAACTTTTGCTCTAGCAATTTTTACCAATTCAGAATAGGTAACCCAATAAGGTGTAGGAATAATTACTTCCTCCCCTTCATCAACGACAGCTAGAATTGCATTCGCTAAACTTTGTTTTGCCCCTGTAGAAGTAACAATATTTTCAGGTTTATAATCGAGTTGATTATCCCTTTTCAATTTGGTACAAACTGCTTCTCGCAAATCTAGATAACCAGCTACTGGAGTATAATGACTAAAATTGTCATTAATAGCTTTAATAGCTGCATCCTTAATGTGCTGAGGAGTATCAAAATCGGGTTCGCCCAGGCTAAGATCAATTACATCGATTCCTTTAGCCCTTAGTTCACGGCCCAATTTGGCCATCTTTAAAGTTTCTGGTTCTGAAAAACGGTCTAATAATGAAGATAGTTGCATGAATTATAAATTGAAGCGCAAAATTAAAAGAAAATGAACTCTAATTAGCATAAAAGCAAATTTATTTCATTTTTTTTAATCCCCCCTTGAGGAGGGCTAAATGTAAATTATTTGTTTGCTAGATGAATGACTTGTTTTTAGAAAAAATATAAACTAAATAATAAAACCATCTGGCAACACCGCACCCTTTTTTATAACCACAATTCCATCTTTAACTGAATAAAGTGAATGGTCAGCATTGGATAAATGATTTCCCCCATTTATTCTAACATCATTTCCAATCCGGCAGTTTTTATCAACAATTGCATTTTTGATATAACAGCGATCACCTATTCCCAATTTAGGAATATTTTTTCCACTATTGCTTTCTATATCCCCTAATGTTTCATAAAAATCATTTCCCATTATATAACAACTTACAACCGTTGAGCCATGTCCAATGCGACTTCGAATACCTATCACGCTATTTTCTATTCTACTGGCATTGATAATTGATCCCTCAGCAATAATCGTTTTTTCCAAAGTTGTTCCACTGATTTTAGCAGGTGGTAGCATCCTTGCATGACTATAAACAGTTTTTTGATTATCAAATAAATTAAAAGGAGGTAAATCTAATGTTAACGAAAGGTTGGCATCAAAAAATGAATGAATATTTCCAATGTCTGTCCAATAGCCATCATATTGAAAGCTTACTACAGTATACTTTTCAATAGAACCAGGAATTATTTCTTTACCAAAATCGGTAGCCTCTTTGTTTTCATTCTCTAGCAGATCAAATAATAATTTTCTACTAAAAACATAAATTCCCATAGAAGCCAGGTAGCGCTTACCTTGGGCCTTCATAGCCTCTCCGGTATCACTAATCCATTCTGGCAGAATATTTTTGGAAGGCTTTTCGATAAATGAAGTAATTGTCTGTTCGTCATTGGACTTTAAAATACCAAATTCAGGCGCATCTCTTTCTACTACCGGAATCGTTGCTATAGAAATATCAGCTCCTTTGGCAATATGATTATCAATCATTTCAGCAAAATCCATTTGATATAACTGATCCCCACTTAAAATGAGTACATATTCAAAATCATAATTAACAATATGTCTTAAAGACTGTCGGACTGCATCAGCAGTACCTTGAAACCATTTTGGATTATCTGGTGTTTGTTCCGCAGCTAGAATATCTACAAAACCCTTACTAAAAATACTAAACTGGTAAGTATTTTTAATATGCCTATTTAAAGAAGCAGAATTAAATTGAGTTAGTACTAAAATACGGTTCAAACTAGAGTTGATACAATTAGAAATGGGAATATCCACCAATCTGTATTTACCTGCAATAGGCACTGCAGGCTTACTCCTAGAAGCAGTTAAAGGATATAACCTTGATCCAGCTCCACCACCCAATACAATTGCAATTACTTTCGAAGTTTCCATATTTTACTAAAAGATTTAAATTATTTACTATTTATCCAATATATAAAAGGTTGTTGACATCAAATTAATATTACAAAATACTTTGATAGAGATCCAAATACTTTTTAGCACTTCTTTCCCAGCTATTATCCAATTTCATAATTTTATTTACTAACTTTTTTAACAACTTTGGCTGGTTATAAATTTCCAACGCCCTATGGATAGAGTAGGTAATATCCCCAACCGTTGCTTCATTAAAACAAATTCCATAGCCTTTTGGTTCACCAAAATCTTTTACCGTATCCTGCAAACCTCCCGTATTTCTAACCAAAGGAATAGTACCATATCGCATAGCATACATTTGATTAAGTCCACAAGGCTCAACCCTACTAGGCATTATTAAAAAATCAGCCCCTGCATACATTTGATGACTTAGTTGTTCATTGTAGCCTATTTTAGAATTGTAATATCCAACGAATTGACTTTTCATATTTTCTAGTTCAGACTCCACTGAACTTTCACCACTTCCCAAAACAAGAAAATTCATTTTACCTTCCATATGATGAATCGAATCATAGATTACCTGTGGAAGTAGATCGGCAGCTTTTTCATACACCAATCGACCTATAAATATGAATAATGGTTTATCCAAATCCAGATTAAACTGCTCACACAACTTCTTTTTATTGGCAAGCTTTCCTACTAAAGCATCTTTAACATTGTAATTTGGACTGATAGATGAATCAAGGGATGGGTCCCAGACTTCCGTATCAATACCATTTAGGATTCCCTTACATTTACCTTGCTCATAATCAAATAACTTTTCTAATCCATTGGCATTTTGACGCATTTCTTCGAGGTAGCGCTTACTAACGGTGGTGACCACACGAGAACATTTAACTGCAGAAGCCAACGGGTTGATATTATTTTCCCAGTCCAACTTTCCCCAATCAAAGCTATCCCAATCGGGAAGGTATCTCGATTTATCCCAGCCCATCCATCCTTGATATTGAGCATTGTGAATTGTAAGAACAGTTGCTATTTGGGCTAAATTTCGATAAGCAGTACAGTATTGCATCATAAAGGGAATTAAACCAGTATGATGATCATGCACATGAACTATATCAGGATGATGTTTCCACTGAGCCAACCAGTCAACCACCGCAATTTGAAAAGCTGTAAATCGCTCTGAATCGTCACCATAACCATAAACTGCTTGCCTATCCAACATCCCATTAATATCAACTAGGTATAGATCAAAGCCGAGTACATTATCTCTTTCTTTAATAATGGAGTAAGTAAACCAATGTTCACCCATGTCGAAAGAACCTTGATGAACCGTATCAAATTCGTGGTCGTATAAAAACTTAGTTCGGTACATGGGCAAAACCACTTTTGCAGTATGCCCCAATTGATTTTGATATTTTGGAAGCGCACCCACCACATCACCTAAGCCACCTACTTTAGCCACTGGATAACACTCTGCACTAACATGTACTATTTCCATTGAATATTTAAATAATTAATAGCCTTGAAATTAAGCAGTATTTAGCAAGAAACAAATTATCAAATGAAAATTTTTCATAGTGGCAAAAATATTCTACATTGGGCAACTTATAAAATGTACTCTTTATTTTCGACTATAAAATAGCCTAGAAAACAAGAGAATAGATTGGATTAAGATCTATAAAAATTTTAAAGTTGGACATTCAATAATATTTTTTCAATCGATCGGAATATGCTTAAAAAATACGCAGTAGGAATTGATATCGGAGGAACCACAGCTAAGTTTGGAATTGTAGACAGAAATGGACATATACTTGAGCAGGATCGAGTACCCAGCAATGAACATGCAGTAGTAGAAGATTTTATAGATGATATGCATGCCAAGTTAATGCCGATGATTGACAGCGTTGGTGGTATAGATAATTTTGTTGGAATAGGAATGGGTGCACCCAACGGAAATTTTTACACTGGTACAATTGAATATGCTCCTAACTTAAAATGGAAAGGAATTATACCCATTGCTGATTTAATTGAAAAAAAATTCAAATTAACCACTCGCCTCACCAATGATGCCAATGCAGCTGCAGTTGGAGAAATGATGTACGGTTGTACTAAAGATATCAAGCACTTTATTACGATAACGCTTGGTACAGGCGTAGGAAGTGGAATCGTTATCGATGGCAAGATTTTATTAGGTCATGATGGGTTTGCTGGTGAACTAGGGCATACTATTATTCGTCCAGGCGGAAGAATGCATAAATCTACAGGAATGAGAGGAAGCCTTGAATCCTATGCTTCTGCCACCGGTGTAAGGGAAACAGCGATTGAAATGCTAACCGATCAACCAGCTACCGACAGTTTACTCCGCAACTATCGGATCAATGAACTCACTAGCGAAACGGTATATGATTGTGCCATGCAAGGTGATGATATTGCTAATAAAATTTTCGAATTTACAGGACAAATTTTAGGGGAATCACTGGCCAATTTTGTCATGTTCTCTTCTCCTGAGGCTATCATTTTATTTGGAGGCCTTACCAAGGCGGGTAATTTACTAATTAACCCTACGCGCAAACATATGGAGGCTAACTTACTTCCGATTTATCAAAATAAGGTGAAATTACTTTTTAGTGAATTGAAAGAAGCAGATGCAGCAATATTAGGAGCAAGTGCATTGGTTTGGAATCTCTAAATAGACCATTCCCTGTCTAGTCTTGCCCATTTTTATCGGAAAATAAAGTTACTATAAATATTGTAACTAATTGATTTTCTATTATTTACCTGAAATAATTTTAATTTAAGCAGTCTTCTCCTCCTGCCATTTTTGTCTTCCCCACCCAGCTATCACATGCTTTTCACTATGGTAAGAAGAACGTACTAACGGACCACTTTCCACATAGTCAAAGCCCATATTATACCCAATTTCTCTTAGTTCCTTAAACTCATCAGGATGAACAAAACGTTGAACTTGCAAATGCTTTTTACTAGGCTGAAGGTATTGACCTATCGTAATAACATCTACACCACTACTATTTAAATCTTGCATTGTTTGAACAACTTCTTCCTTGGATTCCCCCAAACCTAGCATAATTCCACTTTTAGTACGCATTCCCCCTTCTTTCAATATGCGAAGGGTTTCCATACTTCTCCAGTATTTAGCCTGAATACGCACCTGCTTAGTTAATCGTTCTACTGTTTCAATATTATGAGATACTACCTCAGGGCTAGCTTCAATAATCCGTTGAATATTTTCTTTTTCAGCTTTAAAATCAGGTATCAATGTTTCCAACGTAGTAGTGGGATTTAACGATTTGATTGCCTTGATAGTATTAAACCAGATAATACTTCCTCCATCGACTATTTCGTCTCTATCTACCGAAGTCACTACCGCATGCTTCACTTTCATTAAATGAATAGCTTCAGCTACCCGTTGAGGTTCGTCCCAATCCACAGGATCTGGTTTCCCTGTAGCAACGGCACAAAAACCACAACTCCGAGTACAAATATTACCCAATATCATAAAAGTTGCAGTTCCTTCACCCCAGCATTCCCCCATATTAGGACAATTACCACTTTCACAAATAGTATGTAACTGATGAGTATCGACCAAATTACGGACTTCCTTATACGACTCTCCGATAGGTAATTTTACCCTTAGCCAGTTAGGCTTTTTAACTTTTTGCTCCACTATTCCATCAATTACGGGTAACTCTATCATGCAATAAAATTATATTTTTAAAAACACTAAAAATTGAATTATTCAGCAAAATTAATGGTAAGAATTGATATGTAACCAACTTTGTAAAATACCATTTGTGTGAAAAGAAGAATGACAAAAAAAATCACTATTATTTCCTTTTTCCAAATAGAATAGCAACATAGACACTGATAAAATATTGACTAGGCTTTGTATAAACTAACTGAGGAATTGCCTTAGAATACATCTCAGCCATTAAACCCACCTCCAATGCACTCAGCTGCTCGTTATATTTACCATAATCAAATCTTAAAGATGCCTTGGTATAAATACCAGGAGTAATCTTTATTTGATTCCAGCCCTTGGTAAATCCCCCTCCTGATACCTGCATAAAACCCAGTAAACTAGAATTAGTAAACAATACACTATCAGCAATATGGGTAGATCGACCTGAACTTGAATAAAGTGAACTATCCGAAGATTCATACCGAATGAACTTACGCCCCCCTTTATCCATATCATTTACTTCAAGGTTATAAGGCCTTAACAAAGCAAGAGAAATACCTCCACCAATATTTCCGGTAACACTTATTCCATTTCTATTCGTCTTATTGCCTAATAAAAATTGCTGTTGCACCCCCAGCTTTAAGGGATACAAATAATTTATTTTCCCAAATACAAAAGGGGCAGATGGTATATTAACATTGCTCTGCTTCTCTTCCTTTGGATGTTTGCGCTCTGTTAACTCTATTTGAAATAGCAAGGATTTTTTAACTGATTTAGCTTTTCCCATTTCAAAAAAAGCTCCATATCCATCTGAAGCAAGTTTAATACCAAATGCAGATTGTTGATGATAAGAAATTACCCCTTCCTCCTCTTGTTTTACAAGTGCATTGATACGTTGCTTCTTTTCCATCAATAAATCCTTTTTTGACTTTTGGGCAAAAGAAGGAAAACCGATTACAATAGTTAGGAAAACAAAAAATAATTTACGCATAATAAATTTTTACTTCAGTAAATTTATGCAAAAATAACACAATGACAGCAACCATTCAATATGAAGGCGATTTAAGATGCATTGCCCAACATTTACAAAGCGGATCACTCGTTGAAACAGATGCACCCTCAGATAACCGAGGAAAAGGAGAACGATTTTCACCCACTGACTTAGTTTGTACTGCTCTAGCCACCTGCATGGCCACCACCATGGCAATCAAAGCAAATGATATGAACATAGAATTAAAGGGTTTAACGGTTGCAGTAACTAAAATTATGCAAAGTGACCCCCGCAGGATTTCTAAAATTGATGTTAAAGTTTCATTTCCAAACTCTTTAGTACTTGAAGAAAAAGAAAAAATTATTTTACAGCGAACTGGTGAAAACTGCCCTGTTGTGAAAAGTCTTCATCCCGACTTAGTCCTTAATATTGACTATAATTAATTAGGCGGATAAACTAATTGGTCTTAGTAACTTATTACCCACCGCACATTCTAAGCAACGCTTTTGATTACAGTAATCATTTTTTAATTGAATGAGCGCCTGAGAATCAAAAGCGTTCTTATTTTCAATTCCCAATAGAGCAAAACCATTGGTAATACTATTATGTTCTGCTGAAATTTGCTCCAACCAAAGCATTGCCCGATCCTTATACTTTGCTTCCCCCATATGATGACCATAGGCAAAAAGAATTGGAATAATGGTATTGATCAACAAAGAATAAATCATTTGTTTACCAATATTTTTCTCACGAAAAGTTGACACCTCATCAAAAATAAAATGATAATGCCAATAGTCGTTGGCAGTAACTGACAACAGCTTTTTAACCTCTTCTAATAAAATCGTTTCTTTTACAATCGAAAACAAATGAAGGCTTTGATGAATCAACATAGATAATTGCGCCAGCCGAAGTGAAGGAAAATTAGAAGGGCGCATTCTTAAAAAATAGAGTGGTAGCTGAATGGGAAACAAATGATACTTTTTCTTTAAAAACAAATATTCCTTTTTTAAAAGTTGAGGATAATCTTCTTCGAAATCTTTGTCTAATAACCCAGCTTGACCAAATAACAAAGCTTCTGTTTGATGAATTTGATTTTTATGTTTTGCTAAAATACTAATCGGTAAAGAACGCGCCATTTTTTCAAATGAATCTGAATTGACAGTATAACCAAAATTTCGAGCGATTAACCACCAAAATGTTTCTTCCCAATGATTATTGTTACTATTGAGAAAATTAAGAATGACAGACGTTTTTCTTTGCATTCTTTCTACTAACAACCTTTCTTTCCATGAAACCCAAAGCATAGGCGTTATAGATGGAATCATTGTTTCACAAGCGATAAAAGATTTTGCACACATTAATTCATTGAATTTTTGCAGCAGTATTTTTGAAACTAGACTTTGTAATTCGAGTACATGAAAGTTCTCTTTTAGCTGTATATCATTTTTCCAAACAACGTGTAAAATGATATTGCCATAATTTTTATCAATACTATGGTGATGGTTATTCCAATCAGAGGACAAAACATGCAATTCAATATTACCAGCCCAAAAAGTATCATTTACTTTAATTTTAGCATTTAGAAAATCGGGTCCTTGATTTTTATTAATTATTCCGGGATGAACTATTAATAAAGTTTCCCCCTCACCCGTTTTCAATTCTTGTCTGTTATAATATTGAAGCTGCCATATAAATTGTAAGAGCCTTTCGTTCATGAGTGGTTTTTAACTATGCCGTTACGATCAATGAAAATAAATGAATACCAATTTTTTGACATTCACTAATCTACAAAAATCATTCTGTAATATTATAATTATTTACAATATTTAAAATGCAAAAATAGAATCTTAGCTCATTTCCTTTTGACGAATAGGAGAAAATTAAAAATGCGGATACGCTATAAATAAAGAGAGATTATAATTGCTTTAATGCTTGAACTACCCTGCTTACTGGAAGCCCCATTACATTGTAAAAGTCGCCTGAAACAGATTGAATACCCACTACCCCAATCCACTCTTGAATGGCATAGGCTCCTGCCTTATCAAAGGGTTGATATTTATCTACATAAAAAACAATTTCTTCCTTAGAAAGTTGATGAAAAGAGACTTCCGTAGTATCAGCAAATGCCACTTCTTTTTCATTCAATAGTATTACCACACCGGTAATTACCCTATGTATTTTACCCGATAATGAAGACAAAATAGCGATAGCATCTTCTCGATCAGTAGGTTTACCAATTACCCTATCTTCCAATACAACAATTGTATCAGCTGCTAATACAGGAATAGTGAATGAATAATCCATTTGCACAGCTAAGGCCTTATTACGGGCAATATGGATAGCCGTATCTTCAAAAGACAATCCAGCAGGATAAGATTCATCCGTTGATTGAACCACAACAGTAAAAGGGACTTCGGCCCATTCTAATAACTGCTTTCTTCTAGGTGACTGTGAAGCTAAAATAATTCCCTCAGATTGAATCATAGCACAATTAAAAGATGATTTTAAATAATTGGAGTAAAAATAATTTATCTAAACAGGTTGGCTTATTTCATTAATAAAATGGAACATATACCAGTGAACATAACCACTTTAATGAATGTACTGATGGTATGATATTCAGCGGTAGAATGTGCATGATAAAATCTTTTTAGTATCCAAACAAGTGGAGAAATAACTAATACCAATGAATACAATGCACTACCCCACCATCCAATTTGCAGAACATACAATTGAAGTATAATCAAAGACCCTATCAATACGGTTAGCCAAACTCCAACAAATACTTTAGTGGCAGGAACACCCCACACAATAGGCATCGTTTTACATTGATACTTAGCATCACCCGACATATCCTCTATATCTTTCACCACTTCACGAATTAATGAAATAATAAAAGCAAAACTTGCATACAAAGCGGCGAATTTATAAATTCTAGATAAACCCGTTATGAATCCAGCAGAGACAACTGTAGAAGTAAACAATAAAGTATTGATAGCAAAATACAAAACCAGCACAGTCCAGGCAGTTAAGCCAGCAATGATAATATTTCCAGAAAGTAATTTCTTTTTAAACCGAGTAGAATAAGACCACAATAAAAAAGCACATAAAATATTGGCGAAAAACACTACCCAACTCGTCTTAAAAGCTACATATCCACTTAAAGTGATACCAGCCAATGTTATCAATAGATGAAAAAGAATTGCCCAATGGCGGCTAATGATTTTTTGTACCACCATCTTAGCAGGTTTATTTACCTGGTCAATATTGATATCAAAATAATCATTGATAATATAGCCTGCAGCTGCTATTAAAATAGAAGCAATCACTAAAAAATAAAAAAGGCTTGGAGTTAATGCTTTTTGCTGTAAAAAATAATCGACCGGTAAGGAGGGAATAATAATACAATAATAAAAAAGGAATTGCGTAAGGGCTATAAAAATAAGATTTGGCCAACGAATTAATCGAAAAAATGCTAACAATAATTTCATTGAGAAAATTTATATTTTTTCTATTCAATATTCTCCTAAGGCCGAAATAGAAACTGAACGTTATTTTTGATTATCTCTCCATTCATATACCCAAGTACTTTGAATCATTTCAAGATGACCCTCATTACTTTGCTCTGCAGTCCCGGAGAAGTTGGGAATTTCCATTACCCATTTATGTAAATCAGTAAAGCGAATACGATATATTTTGCTTTCATTAAAATCATCACCAAAACGATCATACAATTTCATTGCGATATCTTCGTAATCATTCCAATGAATAGGCGGTTCGAAAGTCATAAAAAGTATTTTGTAAATAAGCTGATCTAATAAATTATTTATTAATGTCTTACTATTTTTAAAAAATGCAATAAGTCAAGAAATCGGATAACTTATTCTCCTAAAAATTGAGTCTGGTCAGGTAAGGTCACCACAATAGTACCAGTTCCTTCTTTCAATATACACTGACAACCTAACCTTGAGTTGATACGAGGATTTACAGCCCTGTCAATAAAATCTTCTTCCCTATCAGACAAATCTTCCAATAAAACATCCCCTTGGTCTACATATAAATGACAGGTACTGCAAGCGCAAACTCCACCGCAATTATGATGCAATTCTATGTCATTCTTTAATGCTACCTCTAATAAAGATTGACCTTCTTCAATATTCTCAAGGGTTATAGGAGAACATCCCTTTTGTTCAAAATTATAAGTAATTGTATACATATTTTCTACAGTTCGAGTTGCAAACCTACTTCAGAATTACCATTTAATAAAAACTTAGTTTAAAGAAAGATTCAAAGGATAGATCAAAATGGATCATCAACCCAATCGGCGATTAATTAAACGCTCTGTAAAACTTAGGTAAACCGATTTTAATTCAGGATGATTTGACAATGCTTGAATATGTTTATCCAAAGTAGATTGATCATTTCTAATGGCAGGACCAGTCTGAAGATTAGCCGCAAAATTCGACCTTAATCTCATTGCCGTTTCTTCAATAATTGGCTGGAGCATTGTAAAGTCTAACTCTTCATTTTTACAAAATTCATCCGTTAGGTGATATAAATGATTGATAAAATTATTTACTATCACCGCAGCTAGGTGCAAGGAAAGACGCTTTTCATCCCCTACTTTAGATACTATTGAGGAAAAAGTTAAAGCGAATGCTTCAATTACCGAAACAACGGACTCATCATTTCCATCAATTAACAAAGGAATTTTCGGCTGCTCTCCAACCTGATCTTTTCTTAACGATTGTAAAGGGTATAACACACCGTACTGAGAGGAAATATTACTGAGTACCTTCTTAGAAACAGCGCCAGCAGTATGAACTACCAATTTATCTCCTAAAAAAATACTGTCCTGAATATTTTGTAAAGCCTTATCCGTTAAAGCGATTATATAAATATCAGCAGTTGGATCAATTGATTTTAAATTATTTGTAAAGGAACATCCCCATTCATTTCCTAACAATTGAGCACGCTCAATAGATCTACTAAATACTTGAATTATAGTATGGTTAGCTGCTGAAATCAATCTTCCAAAAACGGTGGCTACATTACCTGCTCCAATAATTACTACTCTCATCCTGTATCTTTGTAACAATGAAATTAAAACAAAAAATAGCAATTGGATATATCAGGGTAAAATTTAAATTACTCGCCATCGTTTCAAAAAGGCTAGCAGCTGAAAAAGCATTTGAACTTTTTTGTACTCCGCTTATTCAGACAGAACCTAGAACACCAGCTATTTTTACAAAAGCAGAAGCCCTCCAGTTTGAACTGAATGGTTTAAAAGTAAACGGCTTTAGATGGAATCAAGGTAGTCCAAATAAAATATTGATTTTACATGGATTTGGCTCTGCAGCGCATAACTTTCACGCTTATATTGGACCATTAATTAATAAAGGCTATGAGGTACTAGCCTTTGATGCGCCTGCACATGGAAACAGTGAAGGAAAAACAATTAATGCAGTTCAATATAGTCAAATGATAGAAAAGGTCATTGACCTTTATGGACCTATAAACGGTTATTTAGCCCATTCTTTTGCAGGTATTGCCCTAAGTCTAACCATTGAAAAAATTAAACACAGCGAGGATACTCATATTGTGTTAATAGCGCCTGCTACAGAAACTTCTACTGCAGTGGATGGGGCATTTACGATGTTAAAGATCAAAAATAACCAAGTCAGAAAAGAGTTTGATAAAATCATTTTCGAAAAAAGTGGATACCCTACAGAATGGTTTTCAATTAAAAGGGCAATGAAAAATATTAAGGCTACTGTACTTTGGATACATGATGAGTCAGATGACATCACTCCTTTGGCAGATGCGCTAAAAGTTAAATCGGAGCACTTTTCGAATATTCGATTTATTATTACCAACGGGCTTGGACACAAAAAAATTTATAGGGATAATGATATCAAAAATGAGGTAATTAATTTCTTGTAAATAGTGTTCTAAACAGTTATTTAAAGAAGATTTATTTTGAATTTTCAATTTTAAAGTAATATTGCACTTCAAATTGAGCCCCATAACAATTGTAAATATTTTATAATATATGGTGTAGAAATGTATATTTTTGCAATCCCTGGCTGTTCAGAATTTGAATTATAATTTAACAAAACTACTTTCCTTGAGGGAAAAGCACCAAATATACTGTTGATTATGGCGAAGAATTTATTAATTGTTGAGTCCCCTGCGAAAGCCAAAACTATCGAGGGTATTTTAGGAAAGGATTTTGAGGTTAAAAGTTGCTTCGGTCATATTCGAGATCTGGAGAAAAATGATATGGGAATTGACATCAACAATCACTTCAAACCCAAATATATCGTTCCAGCCGATAAAGACAAGGTGGTAAAAGAATTAAAAAGTATTGCTAAAAAAAGTCAAGAAGTTTGGCTTGCATCGGATGAGGACCGTGAAGGAGAAAGTATTTCTTGGCATTTGGCGGAGGTATTAGGTCTAGACCCAACGACTACTAAAAGAATCGTATTTCACGAAATAACGAAACCTGCCATAGAAAAAGCGGTTAAAAATCCAAGGCTTATCAATATGAACTTGGTGAATGCTCAGCAAGCTAGACGAGTAGTTGACCGATTGGTTGGCTTTGAATTAAGTCCGGTTCTTTGGAGAAAAATAGGCATGAGCGGAGGGTTGAGTGCTGGTCGTGTACAAAGTGTTGCAGTTAAATTAATAGCAGAAAAAGAAAGAGAGATTAATCATTTTGCCGCTTCTAGCAGTTTTAAAATTGAAGCAGCTTTATCAGCAACAGATAATAGTAATCGTACAGTCAATTTTAAAGCAGAAGGTGCAAAGTATGAGGTAACTGAAGATGCTGAAAAATTCCTAGAAAGCTGTATTGGCGCTAATTATACGGTTAAAGATATTCAGGTAAAACCTGGTAAAAGAACCCCTGCAGCACCCTTTACTACTTCCACCTTACAACAAGAAGCCAGTAGAAAATTAGGATATGGAGTAACGAAGACGATGTTACTCGCTCAAAAATTATATGAGAGTGGTAAGATCACTTATATGAGAACGGATAGTGTGAATTTGGGTGAAACAGCCATGGATGCAATTGTTTCTGAAATTAAAAGCAGCTATGGTGACAAATACCTTCAAATTCGCAAATACAAAAATAAAAACGAAAGTGCTCAAGAAGCACATGAAGCGATCAGGCCTACCTACATGGAAAATCATACAGTAAATGATCCCGATTTAAATCGTTTGTATGAATTAATATGGAAAAGAACCATTGCGTCACAAATGAGCGATGCGGAATTAGAAAAAACGATAGCTAAAATAAATATTAGCACCAATCAACAAGAATTAACAGCCACTGGTGAAGTAATGAAGTTTGATGGTTTCCTTAAAGTATATTTAGAAAGTAGTGATGACGAAGAAGAGGACAACGAAAAAGAGGGTGAAAGTAGATTACCCAATTTGGCACCAGGCCAGGTGCTTGTTTTTAATCAAATGACCGCTACTGAGCGATTCACTAAACACTCCGCTAGATATACAGAAGCTTCATTGGTAAAAAAATTAGAAGAACTCGGAATTGGAAGACCAAGTACCTATGCGCCTACTATCTCTACCATCATCAAAAGAACCTATATTGAAAAAAAGGATAAAGAAGGAGTTAAAAGGAATTTCAGAATACTAAAACTGAAAGATGATAAAATTGAAAAAGGAATAGAGCAAGAAAATACGGGTGCTGAAAAATCCAAACTTTTCCCTACCGATCTTGGATTAGTGGTCACTGATTTTTTAAATCAACACTTCACTAAAGTAATGGATTATTCTTTTACCGCAAATATTGAAAAAGAATTTGACGAGGTAGCGGAAGGTAAAATACAATGGAGCAAAATGGTGGAGGATTTTTATACTCCTTTTCATATCGGTGTAACCCATACATTAGAAACAGCCGAAAGAGCAGTTGGAGAGCGCATTTTAGGTGTTGACGAATCAGGAAAACCTATCATGGCCAGAATGGGAAGATACGGCCCAATGGTACAAGTTGGTTCTCAGAATGACGAAGAGAAACCAAGATTTGCTAAACTAAAAGCAAACCAAAGTATTGAAACAATTAGTTTGGAAGAGGCTTTAGAATTATTTAAACTACCGCTTACATTGGGTGAGCATGACAATCTTGAAGTAAGTGTCAATATCGGCCGTTTCGGTCCTTATGTTAAATGGGGCGAGCAATTTATATCTATTCCAAAAGGGGAAGATCTTTCTTCAATTGATTTAGTAAGAGCAGTTGAAATTATTCATGCAAAACAAGTTGAGGATGCTCCTATTGGATTTTTTGATGAGAAACCAATTACCAAGGGAAAGGGTCGATTTGGACCATTCATTAAATGGAACGACCTCTTTATCAATATACCAAGGGCTTATAATTTTGATACCCTTACACAACAAGACTGTAATGAACTTATAGAAAAAAAGAGGGAAAAGGAAGCTAACCGATTCATCCAACAATGGCCAGAAGAAAAAATTGCGATTGAAAATGGTAGATGGGGTCCATTTATAAGATTCGGAAAAAAAATGCTGAAGCTAACTGCTGGACCAACTGGAAAATATACTGCCGAAGAACTAGCTACTATTGAACTAGATGCAGTAAAAAAAATGATCCTACTTCAAGAACCGAAGGCATTTGATAAAAAAGGAGCAGTTAAGAAAAAGTCAGCGGTAAAGAAAAAAACTGCAACAAAAAAAGGATAATTCTTTTTTAATATACTTTAAAGGCGTTGAAATATCAACGCCTTTTTTATTTCAATCTTTTAGTTTTCGAGATAGATTCAATCAGTGGATTGAAAAAATACCAAAATATAGTCAGCGAGAAAATTTATACACCCTTGTGGAAAGTTTACAATGAATTATTTATAAGATTTGCCGAATTTCATCTTTAAATAAACAATTTTGATCGAGAATAAAGAAATCGCAGCACTTTTTCATTTAATGGATGATCCAGATGAAGTGGTGTACCATAGCGTGAGTGATAAGCTTCTTTCTTTTGGAAAGGATATAATACCTAACCTCGAGAATTTATGGGAAAATACGCTACAAGAAGAAACGCAAGAACGGATTCAGCAGATTATTCACCAATTACATTTCAGAGACCTTACCAATGATTTTATTTCGTGGAAAAATAGTGATTGCGATTTATTAAAAGGAGCTTTACTCGTTGCCAAATATCAATATCCTGAAATGCAGGATACCCCGATCCTTAAAAAAATTGAAAAAATCCGTCGCAATATTTGGCTTGAATTAAATAATTATCTTACCCCGCTAGAACAGGTAAATGTTATCACTAGCATTCTATATAATTATTACCAACAAAAAGGATTAGTGGTTGCTTATAATGAACCAGATGATTTTTTAATCAACAAAACACTTGAAAATAATCGAGGAAATGCTTTAAGTAATGGAATAGTATATTTAATCCTTTGTCAATTACTCGATATCTCAGTAAATGCAACCAATATTCCCAAACAGTTTGTTTTAGGGTATTTCGACCCTCAACATGAATTCGGTCAGCCAGTGAGTCATAGTGCTGAAAAAATATTTTTTTTCATCGACCCCTTAAATGGAAATATTCATTCTCACAAGGATATTGAAAAATACTTTAATCGAATATCAATTTCACCTTCCTCTACATTTTTTAGACCGCTCAATAATAAAAAAATTATTCGGTTTTTATTGGAAGAGTTAAGTAAATGCTTCAATGACGAATTAAACGCTTATAAAAAAGAAGAATTATTAAGCCTTGTAAAATTATTAGACGAATGATTTATCATGTAACTACCCTCTCCCACTGGAAACAATCAGTATCTCAAGGATTTCATGAGGCTGAGTCACTTGCAACTGAAGGCTTTATTCATGCTAGTGATAGTCATCAGGTGAAGGGTGTAGTAGAAAGATATTACAAAAATAAAACTGATTTACTTTTATTGCACATAGACGAGACGAAATTAACTTCAGTTTTAAAATACGAATTAGCTCCTTCGATAAATGAACTCTTTCCTCACATTTATGGAAGTATTAATATCGATGCCGTTATAGAGACTTCTTCTCTTTAAATTTCTTTGTCCAAAAAATAGAAGATTTTATTTTAATAAATTAAGCATGTCCTTCGAACAAACCTATTTCAATAGCCCAATAGGCAACATCGAAATAAAGGTTTCTACTCAATCTGTATGTTCAATATTATTTACTGATACGGAGAGAAAAAATATCCCAATAATTGAAAATATAACGCTACAACAAAGCAAATACCCACTAACAAAAATTTGTCATCAACAATTAGCTGAATATTTTAGTGGAGTAAGGACGATTTTTGAACTACCACTAGAGCAAGCAGGGACAGCGTTTCAACAAAAAATATGGTCCGAACTAAATAAGATTCCATTTGGTAAAACAATCAACTATCTAGCACTTTCAAAAAGAATTGGAAATAGTAAGGCTATTAGGGCGGTAGGTACCGCCAATGGAAAAAATTCAATTTGCATAGTAATCCCTTGCCACAGAGTAATAGGGAGTAATGGAGAACTAAAAGGATATAACGGTGATCAGTGGAGAAAAAAATGGTTACTAGAACATGAAGGAAAAAGTACCCATGGAATTCAAACACCTATTGAATTTACCAAAGAGCATAA
>CANCRO010000023.1 GCA_947380605.1 Chitinophagaceae bacterium | reverse complement strand
CTGGATGGCAATTGGATTAGTAGTATATTTTGCCTACAGCAGAAAAAATAGTAAACTAAGGAATAAATAAAATAAAAATTGCTTAATAATTACAATAAACCCCGAACTTAATTTCGGGGTTTATTGTTTAGACAATAGTTGATAATTATTTTTAAAATACGAGTATTTATATCCAATCAACCACTACAAACCTATTTTCAATTTCAAAATTTATAAAATGGACAGAAGAAAATTTATACAAAATGGATCGCTTGCAGGTTTATCATTGGCAGCTATAACGAGTGGTTGTAGAAATGCTACTAAGTCAACTGAAACCAATTCAATTAACCAAAATTATAACTATGAAAAAGATGATTTTCCGCTAAATGAAATCACTGTATTTGAATTGCAAAAAAAAATGAAAGAAGGAGAATACAGTTCTCGAAAATTAACTGAACTGTATTTAAAAAGAATTGCTGCTATTGATCAGTCAGGACCTACGCTCAACTCGGTGATAGAAATAAATCCGGACGCATTAAGCATTGCTGATACAATGGATCAAGAAAGAAAAGCAGGAAAATTAAGAGGCCCCTTACATGGCATTCCAATATTAATAAAAGACAATATTAATACCGGAGACAAAATGATGACTACTGCAGGTGCGCTTGCTTTGAGGGGAAATGTAGTAACAAAAGATGCCTTTATTATAGAAAAACTTCGGGAAGCGGGAGCAGTACTTTTGGGGAAAACGAATCTCAGTGAATGGGCCAACTTTAGATCGACTAGATCGAGCAGTGGCTGGAGTAGCCGAGGTGGGCAAACAAAAAACCCTTGTATACTAGATAGAAATGCCAGTGGGTCTAGTTCTGGTTCAGCAGCAGCTGTAGCCGCCAACCTTTGCGCCATCGCTATTGGATCAGAAACCGATGGCTCAATCATTGCGCCTTCTTCTTTTTGCGGAATTGTTGGAATTAAACCTACCGTTGGGTTGTGGAGCAGATCTGGCATCATACCCATCTCTGCAACACAAGACACTGCTGGACCTATGACCAGAACCGTTACCGACGCAGCACTATTATTAGGGGCGCTAGCGGGTGAAGATAAAGCTGATCCTATCACTTCCCAACATAAAGAAAAAGAAAAGATTGATTATACCAATTTTCTAAAAATAGAAGGACTAAAAGGGAAAAGAATTGGTATCGAAAAATCTTTTCTAAAAGGCAATGAGGCGGTAGTATCTATCTATCAACAAGCCATCGAACTATTGAAAAAAAATGGTGCTACTATCATCGAAATAGATTTACTAAAACAAACGAAACCTTTAGGCGAAGCTGAATTCATCGTTTTACAATACGAGTTCAAAGATGGGGTAAATAAATATCTTTCCAATGCAAATGCTAATGTGAAAACCTTAACAGAAGTTATCAATTTCAATAAACAAAATGAATCAACTGCGATGCCTTATTTCAAACAAGAGCTATTGGAAATGTGTGATTCAAAAGGCAGTCTGAATGATAAAGAATATACGAATGCGCTAAAAATTTCCACTAGTGCTCGAAAGATAATTGACGACATGATGCAACAGCACCAGCTTGATGCGATTTGCTCAATGAGTATTGGACTGGCTAACTGTACTGATTTAGTAAATGGCGATTATGATACAGGATTTTACTTTGCGCCTCCAGCTGCTATGGCAGGTTATCCGCACATCACTGTTCCAATGGGCAAAGTACATGAACTTTCAATTGGACTTTCATTTATCGCAGGAGCTTATCAAGAAGGGAAATTAATAGAGATGGCTTATTCTTTTGAGCAGGCTTCCAAAAAAAGAACCCCGCCAAAATTTTTGAAAACCCTTGCATAAAGTCATGCATTGATTTTTAAGGCCGACTAATTTTAAATTCAATAATCAATGGATGAATTGAAAAATTATAAAAATTCAATACAAGAAATCTCTTAACTACAAACATTAAAAAACCCGAACTTAAGTTCGGGTTTTTTATACATCAATGAAGACTTTTCTATACTTGATCTTTTTTATTATTTTCTAATTGTGTCATGGCCATTATCTGCTTCATCGTTTTTTCCATTCCTTCACTTCCGCCATCTAAAAATATCACATTACCTTTTCCATATTCGGCAAAGTTTTTAATCGCCTCTACCCACATACTGAAAAGGATTACATTCGTATCCAAATTAGCCTGTTTCATTTCTGAAGCTGCCTGACTCATACCCTTTGCTACTTCTTCTCTAAATAAAGCAACACCCTGACCACGTAATTGAGCAGCTTGACGTTCTGCCTCAGCAGCAATTTTAATTGCATTTCCCTCTGCTTCAGCAGCTTTTGTTTTAGTAATCAATAAAGCCTGTCCTTCATTTTCAGCAGCGGCTTTTAAATTATTACTTGCTACTACTTTACTCATACTCGTCATAATCGCTTCATCGAAAGTAATATCATTGATTTGTAGATCCTGAACATGATAACCCCAACCTTCTAGCGTTACATCAATTTGCTCTTTTACATTATCTACAATATCTCTTCGAACATTCAATACTTCCGCCTGCTTTTTGGTGGACACAAATGCACGAATACTTCCTTCCACCGTGCGGATCAATGCTTGCATCAAATCTTTTTCACTAATGAATTTAAAGGCAACATTTTTAATGGTCTCTTCATCTACATTCATCACTGAAAAAAGAATCATAGATTTAAAATATACATTTGCCTGATCAATTGTTACCGCTTGGAATTCCAATTCTACTGATCGGTTTTGAATACTTACCCTTTTATAAATTTGATCTAAAAAAGGGACTTTAAAATTAAGGCCCGGCAGCTTTATGCTATGATACTTACCCAAACGAGTAACTACGCCTATAGTACCTTGGTTGATAGTAAATAAACCCCCTGCTACCACCATGAATATGGGAATTAACCACCAAAAATTTCTTAATAATTCCATAATTATATATTTTGAATGAAGGTAACTATTTTAACATATGCCTGATAATTAATTATGTTAAAATATGGAAGCTTTATAACAGAGCAGGAATGCATTTGCCAAATCATTTAATTAATCTAGCTTTTCTCCTCCCAAATCATACACAAATGGATAATAGTTTCTGCAGCTTTAGCCATATCCTTAGTACCCACCCATTCTAGTTTACTATGAATGTTCTGCATGCCCGTAAATATGTTGGGGCAAGGCATACCAATATAGCTAAACCGGCTGCCATCAGTACCACCTCGTATGCTTTCTTTTTTTACAACTAACCCTGACCGTTGTATAGCTTCCGCAGCAAAAGCAGTTACCTGCGGATATTTATCCAACACTTCTTTCATATTACGATACTGTTCCTGCGCCTCATAGACCATAGTAGCTCCAGGAAATTCTTTAATCACCTCCTCTGCTAAACTTTTCAATCTTTGATGATGCGCTTGCAAGCCAGCCAAAGAAAAATCACGCACTATAAATTGTAGGGTAGTTTTTTCGGAAATTCCATTTATGCCTACTGGATGTACAAAACCTTCTTTAACATCAGTAGTTTCAGGACTCCACTCATTTTTTGGAAGTGCATCCATTATTGCACCCGCTACTTTTAGCGAATTAATTAATTTTCCTTTGGCATAACCAGGATGAACAATTACCCCCTCAATGGTAATTGTAGCTGAATCCGCACTGAATGTTTCATCTTCCAAGCTGCCCGCTTCACCGCCATCAAGGGTATAACCAAAGTCGGCACCCAATTTTTTCATATCCACCTGAGCGGTTCCTTTTCCTACTTCTTCATCAGGAGTAAATAAAATTTTTATATCTCCATGTGGAATAGTTGGATGCTGCATTAAATAATAGGCCGCTTCCATAATTGCAGCTACGCCACTCTTATCATCTGCACCAAGTAAGGTTAAACCACTTGCTGTAATAATGCTATGCCCTATATGCTTTTCGAGATAAGGAGAGTTTTTTATACTGAGCACTTGATCTTTATCATCTGGAAGCGCAATGTCTTTACCATCATAATTTTGATGATGAATAGGCTTTACATCCTTTCCACTACAATCGGGTGCGGTATCAATATGGCTACAAAAACAAATAGTTGGAATAGCAAGCTTCTGGCTATTAGAGGGGATAGTCGCATATACGTAACCGAAAGCATCCATTTCGGCATTGGTTATACCCATTTCAATTAGCTCATTGAGCAATAGTTTACTGAGGTCTTTCTGCTTTTCCGTTGTAGGAAAGTTATTTCCCAAAGGATCACTTTGGGTATCAATTTGAACATAGCGCATCAGTCTTTCTGCTACGCTATTGCTCGAAATCTCAATCATGTATTCAAGGTTTTGATAACTGAAATGAAAAATTTTAAGTGGGTCAAAAACTCAAACATAGCATCATTACCAAACAAAATAAAGTTTAGCTAATACATTCAACCGATTAATAAATAATCAATTGTATTTCAAAAGTTGAGTAGAAAAATTTAAGCGATTTCTACCAACTCAATATCAAAAATTAATTCTTGGCCTGCTAGAAAATGATTCGCATCTAATACGATCACTGATTCTTTAACTTCAACCACTACCACTGGCACAGGATGACCCGCTTCGTTACTTAGTGTTAAAGACATTCCAGGCTCTAGTTTCATATCTGCTGGAACATTCTCTTTAGGAAATTCAATGATGGCCTCTTCAGATTTTTCACCGTAGCCATCTTGAGGCGCAATACTAATTGTCTTTTTTTCGCCAACTTTCATACCCGGCATTGCAGCATCAAAACCTTTGATCATCATACCAGCGCCCACTGTAAATTCAAGTGGTTCTCTTCCTACCGAAGAGTCAAATTGTTCTCCATTAGCTAGTTTGCCTGTGTAATGAACTTTTACAACATCTCCTTCTTTTACTTGTGCCATTGTTTAATTTTTTAACACCTCTGCTTTTCGGCAACTACGCTTAACAAGTTTTAAGGTGGAGTTTACAATAAATGATCTAATGGTAACCAATAAAAAGATCATTTTTCGGCAAATTAAAGCAAACAAAGGATTACCCAATAAAATAAAGGGTTTTATTTCTCTAAGGGGTGAAAACTTTTTCAAAAATGTCACCCCCTCTAAATGAAAAACTTTACTGAACTTTGAGCAATGAAGATTTTATTAGTTTTAATAGCAATGTTGGCAATTTTTAATTGCCCTCCATTATTTGCTCAATTGTCAACTATTGACAAGAAGGACAATACATTAAAAGCTGTACAAAAAACAACCGCCATCATACCGGGTGCCGAAAGAATGGACGTCTATCTTCCATTATTAAAAGGTAAGTCTGTCGCCATATTCGCCAATCAAACTAGTATGGTTAAAAATAGCCATCTCGTTGATACCTTATTGAAATCTGGAATCAAAGTAGTAAAGATCTTTGGTCCAGAACACGGATTTAGAGGCGATGCGGATGCAGGAGAAAAACTAGGTAATAGCAATGATAAAAAAACTGGTATTCCAGTGATTAGTCTCTATGGCAATCACAAAAAGCCGACTCCTGAGGACCTTTTAGGAGTGGACATACTATTATTTGACATTCAAGATGTGGGAGTACGTTTTTATACATTTATTTCCTCATTAGAATATTATTTAGAAGCTGCTCTAGAAAACCATATTCCACTTATTATACTAGATAGGCCCAATCCCAATGGGTTCTATGTAGACGGACCAGTCTTAGATAAAAAATTTAAAAGCTTTGTGGGTATGCAACCCATCCCTGTTGTGTATGGCCTTACGATAGGCGAATATGCCTTACTGTTAGCCGGTGAAAAATGGTTATCTCCGCTCGCCAATGCAGCTTATATAAATCAATCACCCACTCAGGGTGAATCAAAGAATATTTTCCAAGTCAAAATAATTTCTTGCAAAAACTATGATCATAATAGTAAATATATTTTACCTATTGCGCCTTCTCCAAACTTAAAGTCAATGCAAGCTATTTACCTCTATCCCTCTACCTGCTTTTTTGAGGGTACCCTACTCAGTGAGGGAAGAGGAACAGAAGCTCCATTTCAAATTTTTGGCCATCCTACATTGCCAGATAATTTATATTCCTTCATTCCTAAACCTACCGCTGGGGCGAAAAGCAGTAAATGTTTTTATCAAAAATGTTATGGATGGTATATTGATGGCACTAATGAACTTGTCCTTAAAAATTTGAAAAATACTGTCCAAATAAAATATTTACTAGATGCTTATCATTTATTCCCTGGCAAGGATAGCTTTTTTTTAAAAAACAATTTCTTTAATCAACTAGCGGGAAGTGACTTATTAATGGGACAAATCAAAGAACAGTTAAATGAAAACGACATAAGAAATAGCTGGAAACCTTTGATTGATAATTTTAAAAAAATAAGAAAAAAGTATTTATTATACAAAGACTTTGTTGCTAATTAAACGATCTCCTTACTATTTTTGAATCATTAAAATGGGGCTACCTTTGCACCAATGAAAAAAATCCAGGAACTACGAATTGTTTTTATGGGTACTCCAGAATTTGCAGTAGCTACGCTGGACAAAATAGTCCAAGCAGGCTGCTCAATTGTTGGGGTAGTCACTGCGCCCGATAAGGCTGCAGGTCGTGGTATGCAATTGCAACAAAGTGCTGTAAAACAATATGCAATTGAACAGGGCCTTTTTGTATTACAACCAGAAAAATTAAAGAATCCTGAATTTCTAGAACAACTCAAAAACCTTCATGCAGACTTACAGATAGTGGTAGCTTTTCGAATGCTTCCAGAATTAGTGTGGAACATGCCGCCGATGGGTACTGTTAATTTGCATGGTTCACTATTGCCCCAATACCGAGGTGCTGCGCCCATCAACTGGGCCATTATTAATGGAGAAAAAACTACAGGGGTGACTACTTTTAAATTACAACATGAAATTGATACAGGAGATATTTTGTTAACTACTTCCATACCGATTGGAGAGCAAGAAACTGCAGGAGAACTTCATGACAAGATGAAAGAAATAGGCGCAGAACTTCTTCTACAAACTGTGAAAGGATTAGCAGAAGGAAGTTTAAAGGAGTCTCCACAAATAGAAATGGGAAAATATCAGCTAAAGGAATTAAAAAATGCTCCTAAAATTTTTTCTGCTTCCTGCCAAATTGATTGGAATAAATCAATCACTGAAATTTATAATTTAATTAGAGGGCTCTCGCCTTATCCGGCTGCTTTTAGTTTTTTACAAGGAAAAAAAGTAAAAATATATAAATCCAAAAAAATAGATACTACTCCCACCATCGCTTCGGGTGAATGGATAACTGATAAAAAAACTTTTTTACACTTTGCAGGAACCGATGGATACCTTGCGATACAAGAACTCCAATTAGAAGGTAAAAAGAAAATGTCTATCACTGACTTTTTGAGAGGCTATCGATGGGACTAAACAAATGCAAAAGATTTTAACACTCAATACAGGCTAATTTGACCCCCAAACTTCCTTTTTTTAACACGCCATTCGAATAAATAAAATAAATAATATTATCCTGAAATTCAACAGTAACGGCTACCTGTAAATTCTACCTAAAAATCAATTCTTTACTTACTTGAATCACTAGCTATTCATCATTATATTTGCAGGATGTTATCTATCAGCCATCGTGGGCAAATCATGCCAACTTCTCCGATTCGAAAATTAGTGCCTTTTGCAGAAGCTGCTCAAAAAAAAGGTATCCACGTATTTCACTTAAATATTGGTCAGCCAGATATTGAGACTCCCAAACAAACATTGGATGCTGTTAGAAACAGTAATTTCAAAATTTTGGAATACAGTCATAGTGCCGGTAATGAGAGTTACCGAAAAAAATTAACTGGCTATTATGCAAAGTCAGCTATTCATATTACTACAGACGAAATAATAATAACCACCGGTGCAAGCGAAGCTATTTTATTTGGATTAATGGCCTGCATGGATCCAGGAGATGAAATTATTATACCTGAACCTTTTTATGCCAACTACAATGCTTTCGCAGTAGAGGTAGGAGTAGTCGTTCGTCCCATCACCTCTACTATTGATAAAAGTTTTGCGCTTCCTCCAATTGCGGAATTCGAAAAGGCAATTACACCGAAGACAAAAGGAATTCTGATTTGCAATCCCAACAACCCAACGGGCTATTTATATAGCAAAGAGGAAATGGAAATTTTGAAGCAAATTATTTTAAAGCATAATCTCTATTTATTTTGTGATGAAGCGTATCGTGAGTTTTGTTATGAAGGAAGTCACACTAGTTTTATGACATTAAAAGGTGTAGAAAATCATGTCGTTCTTATGGATTCAATTAGTAAAAGATATAGTGCTTGCGGTGGAAGGATTGGTGCATTGATTACAAAAAATAAAGAAGTATTAAACTCTGTAATGAAATTTGCTCAAGCTCGACTAAGTCCTCCAGGCTTTGCACAAATATTAGGAGAGGCAGCAGTTGATTTGCCCGATAATTATTTTGATGAAACAAAGGCTGAATATCAAAAAAGAAGGGATACCATTGTAAAAAGACTCAATTCAATTCCTGGCGTATTTTGTCCTAACCCAGGAGGCGCTTTTTATACCATTGCTAGATTACCCATTGATGATTCCGAAACTTTTTGTCAATGGCTGCTAGAATCTTTTTCTTATAATGGACAAACCGTTATGCTAGCACCAGCCGGCGGCTTCTATAGCACTCCAGGTCTTGGCAGGAATGAAGTAAGACTGGCATATGTTTTAAATGTCAATGCTATTAATTCTGCTATGGATTGTTTAGAAAAAGCGTTGGAAGAGTATCCAGGAAAAGTTGCTATTTAATTACTTTCATTCATAAAAACTACTAGCAGTACTTAGTATCAAACCTAGCGCTTTCTACTTTTTTAAATAAAATATACAAGTAGCTAAAGTACAAGATTTACGAATTCGCTCCTGCAGAATTGCTAAAAGGCAGCTTATGTAATTCACTTAACTTTACCAAAACGTTCTTTGTAACAATGATTACAATTATACTTATCACTATTTTTATTGTGGGATATTTAGCGATTGCATTTGAGCAGCCGCTAAAATTAAATAAAGCAGCCGCAGCTTTACTAACAGGTGTTCTTTGCTGGACAACTTACACAATTCAAAGCCAATCAGCAGAAACGGTTATTAAAGAACTATATGAACACCTAGGAGAAATTGCCTCTATCCTATTTTTTTTACTAGGTGCCATGACGATTGTTGAGCTGATAGACTCGCATAATGGTTTTGAAATTATTACTCAAAAAATTACCACTACTAGTAAAAAGCGACTTTTATTTATTATAACAGGGGTTACCTTTTTACTCTCTGCACTATTAGACAATCTAACAACAGCTATAGTAATGACATCAGTTTGTGCAAAAATTTTAGCCGACAAGGAAGATCGTCTTTGGTTTGCAGGAATGATTGTTATTGCAGCCAATGCAGGAGGAGCTTGGTCTCCCCTGGGTGACGTCACCACCACCATGCTCTGGATTGGCGGACAAATAACAGCTTTGAATATTATAAAAGAATTAATCTTTCCATCTTTAGTAGCCTGTGGACTTCCTCTATTATTAATGGCCCGTCGGTTTAAAGGAATAAATTTTATCCCTTCTCCTTTTCAAGAAAGACCATTAAAAGAAAAAAAAGAAAGTACTATTATACTAGTTGCTGGAATTATTTTGTTACTAAGTGTTCCAGCATTTAAAACTATAACCCATTTACCTCCATTTATGGGAATGTTGTTAGCCCTCAGCATTATGTGGATTATCAATTCCATGATGCACAAAAAAAAGGAGGGTACTGATGCTGAAAAATTTACTGTAGCAAAGGCCTTGCAAAGAATAGATACCCCAAGTATTTTATTTTTTCTTGGAATTTTATTAGCAGTAGCAGCATTGCAATCTTATGGGATATTAAAAATCACCGCCGCTTACCTGAGCAATTCACTTCACAATGATTACCTAATTGGTATTACACTAGGCATGCTTTCTGCTATCGTAGATAATGTGCCACTAGTAGCCGCTGCACAGGGAATGTATGATTTAACGACCTTTCCAACTGATCATCCATTTTGGGAATTCCTTGCATTAACTACTGGCACTGGAGGTAGCGCCGTCATCATTGGTTCTGCAGCGGGTGTTGCCGTAATGGGCATTGAACAAATTAATTTCATCTGGTACCTAAAAAAAATCAGCTGGTTGGCTATTGTCGGATTTATAGCAGCTATTGCTGTGTTTTATGTAGAAAATGTTTTTTTTATTTGAATAAAAAATAATTATTGAAATCGAAATGAAAGCAATTTTTTTAATCAAAAATGGGTCGGCTGAAAAAGCATTTGAAACAAGAGAAATTAGTACACCTTCTCCAAGTACTGGAGAGGTATTAATAAAAGTAGAAGCCTTTGGTTTAAATTTTGCCGATGTAATGGCTCGCAATGGAATGTATAAGGATGCTCCACCGATGCCCTGTGTTCTTGGCTATGATGTAGCTGGCACTGTTGAAAAAATTGGAGCGGGCGTTACTCATTTAAAAATAGGTGACCGGGTGACTGCAATGACACGTTTTGGTGGCTATGCAGAATATGCCATTACTGATGCTAGAGCCACAGCTATTATTCCTGAAACGATCGATGCTGCAACTGCTACCGCTTTAACCACTCAATATTGTACCGCCTATTTTTCAGCGGCGGAAATGGTCAATCTTCATCCTGGCGATAAAGTGTTAATTCATTCTGGTGCAGGAGGTGTTGGAACTGCGCTTATTCAATTTGCTAAATACAAACAATGCGAAATTTTTTCTACTGCTGGCTCTGAAGAAAAAATTAACTATTTGAAAGAATTAGGTGTTCATCATCCTATTAACTATCAAACACATGATTTTGAAAAAGAAATAAAAAAAATAACTGATGGAAAAGGACTAGATGTAATATTTGATGCGGTTGGAGGAAAATCAGTAAAAAAAGGATTCCGATCCTTAGCAGCGGGAGGCAGAATTATTTGTTACGGAGCCTCCGACATGACTAACAAAAATTTATGGGGTAAATTAAAAGCAGCCATTGGATTTGGTTTTTATCATCCAGTAATGTTGATGATGCCATCCAAAGCAATGATTGGAGTGAATATGCTAAGTGTCGCAGATCAACACCCACTGACATTGCAACGTTGTTTAACTGAAGTAGTTAAACTGACTGCATCAGGAGTTTTCAAACCTACAGTAGGAAAAGTATTTGAAGCTTCAGCAATAGCAGCTGCCCATGAATATCTTGAAAAAAGAAAAAGTATGGGTAAAATAGCAATTCAATGGTAATACCATCCATAAAAGCAATTGCAATTGATCATAAAATAAATTACATCAACTATGAATCAACCAATCTACCCCTGCCTTTGGTTTGACGGAAAATCTCAGGAAGCAGCAGATTTTTATTGCTCTGTTTTTCCGAATGCTAAAATACTCTCCTCCAATCCAATGGCAGTTGTTTTTGAATTAAATGGCGAAAAATTTATGGCACTCAATGGAGGCCCGGATTATAAATTCAATGAAGCCATTTCATTTGTAGTCAACTGTGAAACTCAGGCAGAAATTGATCATTACTGGAATAAATTTGCTGAGGAAGGTCAAGAAGGAAAATGTGGATGGATAAAAGATAAATATGGAGTTTCCTGGCAAATTATTCCTACTATGCTTGGCAAGCTTATGAGCGATCCAGAAAAAGCACCAAAAGCTATGTATGCTTTTATGCAAATGAAAAAAATGGATATTGAAAAATTGACTCAGCTCTAGGCTATTTGGAAAACAGGATTGAAATATTTCATATTTATATCCTGAAGGCTATATCTAGATTTCGTATACTATTGTAAAAATAATTATTAACCACTTATTTAAAAAAAATGGAAAGAAAAAATATTTTAACAGGTTCTCCTTGGGAAGATAAAATGGGCTATTGCCGTGCCGTTCGAATAGGAAATATAGTAGAAGTTTCCGGTACGGTTGCAATTGTAGATGGCATAAAAGTTAAGGCAGATGACGCTTATGCACAAACCATGAATATTTTAGAAAGAATTGAAATAGTATTGAAAGACCTGAATGTAAGCATGAAAGATGTCATTCGCACTCGAATTTTCACTTCTGACATTACTAGTTTTGAAGCAGTTGCAAAAGCGCACGCTAGTTTTTTTAAAGATATAAAACCTGCTACAGGATTTTATGAAGTAAGTAAATTGGTAGCCCCTGAATATTTAGTAGAAATTGAATTTACAGCAGTAGTGAATTAATCGATAGGCATAGATTAATTTTCATCCCCAGTCAGCAATAAATTTAAAACTATACAAAATGAAAAAGATTGTATTTATTTTAATCGCTTTGGTGCTAGTCTCCTATCAAAAAAACGATATCAGTCATCTTGCTGATCCATCGAATTATTTAACTGATATCAAAACTGAACTAAAAAAAGAATGGGCAAAAAATAGAACGATTAATTTAGTTTTTCATGGACATTCTGTACCAGCAGGATACTTTAAAACTCCCTTGGTCAATACATTTGACGCCTACCCTATGCAGGTTTTAAAAATGGTAAAAGAAAAATACCCTTTTGCCGTTATTAATATAATCAATACTTCTATCGGCGGCGAAAATTCCTTGAGTGGAGAAAAAAGATTTGATTCAACTGTTTTGAATCATCAACCTGATGTTTTATTTATCGACTATGCCCTCAACGATCGGTCTGCTGGACTAGAAAAAGCTGCAAAGGCGTGGAGTACAATGATTGAAAAAGCCTTAAAAAAGAATATAAAAGTAATTCTATTAACTCCATCTCCAGATCAAAGAATAGATATATTATCACCCAATAATGAATTAGAAAAACATGCTTTGCAAATAAAGGCCTTAGCTAAAAAATACGATATCGGATTAGTAGATAGTTATGAGGAGTTCAGAAATAAGGTCTTGTCTGGAGAACCCATCACAAACTATATGTCACAGGTAAACCACCCTAATCAACAAGGACATTTACTGATTGCCAATAAAATAGCTGAATTTTTTTGATAGACTAGAAAAGTAAAAACTTTATTTTCCTTTCATTTCACTCCTGGCTTATCTTTGCCCTATGGCCAATAAAGTTAGAGTTCGATTTGCTCCCAGTCCAACTGGTGGGCTTCATTTAGGCGGAGTTAGAACCGTACTATTTAATTATTTGTTTGCAAAAAAACACCAAGGTGATTTTATAGTTCGCGTAGAGGATACCGATCAAACTAGATGGGTAGATGGTGCGGAGAAATATATTTTCGACTGCCTTGACTGGTGTGGACTTATACCCGATGAAAGTGTGATTCATGGTGGCTCGTATACTCCTTACCGGCAGAGTGAAAGAAAACCGATTTACCGCCAATATGCTGAACAACTCATTCAACAAGGTAACGCTTATTATGCCTTTGATACTTCTGCAGAATTAGAAGCGATGAGAGAAAAGCTAAAAGCTGCTGGCAGCAATAGTTTACAATACGATCATCATATTCGGATGAGCATGAACAATTCGTTGCGCTTATTACCTGAAGAAACAAAAGCATTAATTGATGCAGGAACCCCCTATGTCATCCGCATAAAAGTAAATCCCAATGAACTCATTCCATTTTCAGATATGATCAGAGGAGAAATGGAATTTGATACCAATACGGTAGATGATAAAGTGCTACTAAAGGCTGATGGAATGCCCACCTATCATCTTGCGGTAGTAGTAGATGATCATTTAATGAAAATCACTCATGCGTTTAGAGGCGAAGAATGGCTGCCGAGTGCGCCAGTGCACATTCTATTATGGAAGTATTTATTTGGACTAGACCAAATGCCCCATTGGGCGCATCTTCCATTAATTCTAAAGCCAGATGGAAACGGAAAACTAAGTAAGCGTGACGGAGATCGTCTAGGCTTTCCCGTTTATGCTATGGATTGGATAGACCCTACTACAAAGGAGGTTACCAAAGGATTCAAGGAATTAGGCTTTTTACCAGAAGCATTCATTAACCTACTAGCTGTACTAGGTTGGAATGACGGTACAGAGCAAGAAGTATTTTCATTAGAAGAATTAATAGAAAAATTTAGCATCGAAAAAGTTCATAAAGGCGGTGCTAAATTTGATTTCGAAAAAGCAAAATGGTTTAATCAAGAATGGATCAAAAAATTGCCCATTGAAAATTATAAAGAAAGAGTAAAGGAAATCTTCTTGAGCAAAGGGGTCTCCAATATAGAGGATAGCTATTTAGGAGATGTAATGAATTTAATTAAAGAACGCTGTATTTTACTTCCAGATTTTTATACTCAAGGTGTTTACTTTTTTGATTCCCCTAGCTCCTATGACGAAGCATCTGTTAAGCCAAAATGGGATGAAGCTAAAAAAGAATACTTCAATAGCTTAATCGATCAATTAAACCAATTAGAAAGCTGGGATGCAATTTCTATTGAAACAATTTTCAAACAAATTGCTACTGAAAAAAATAGTAAAGTAGGTGAATTGCAAATGATGCTAAGAGTATTTTTAGTGGGTAGCAAAATGGGGCCAGGCTTATTCATCATTGCTGAAACAATTGGTAAAACAAATACGCTTCAAAGAATTGAAAATGCTTTGAAAGTTTTTGTAGCGTAATTACTTGCTTTTCATAGACAATTCATTTAAAGGAACCACCATGAACACAGACAAAAAAAGACCCATTCGCATATTGATTGCAAAAGTAGGTCTGGATGGACATGATCGTGGTGCCAAAATAATCGCAACTTCTTTACGCGATGCAGGAATGGAGGTGATTTATACTGGCCTTCGTCAGACTCCTGAGATGGTGGTAAACACTGCCTTACAAGAGGATGTGGATGCCATTGGTGTTAGCATTCTAAGCGGTGCGCACAATACCGTTTTCCCGAAAATCATAAAGTTGATGAAGGAAAAAAAAATGACAGATGTACTACTTACCGGTGGAGGTATTATTCCAGCAGAAGATATGAAGGAATTGAATAAAATAGGTGTAGGTGAACTATTTGCTCCAGGAACCAATACTTCAACCATTACTCAATATATCACGGATTGGGTAAGTACCCATCGAGATTTTTAAATTGATCAGTAGGGTTTTATTAATTATTCCAAAAGCTTACTATAAAATTATTTCAATGAGCTATACTACTTTAATTACTTCTCTCGATAATAGTATTTTCACTATCACCATCAACCGTCCTGAGAAATTAAATGCACTGAATAGTGTGGTACTAGCTGAATTAGAACTTGCCATAGAAGAAATTTATACTAACGCCTCTATCAAATCTGCTATTATAACGGGTACAGGACCAAAGGCATTTGTTGCCGGTGCTGACATTGCAGCGTTTTCGGATTTAACCAAAACTGAAGCAATTAACTTATCTAAAAGAGGGCAGGATATTTTTTTTAAAATTGAAAATAGTAGTAAGCCAATTATTGCTGCAGTCAATGGATTTGCATTAGGTGGTGGCTGTGAATTAGCCATGGCCTGCCACTTTAGAATTGCTGCTGAAAATGCACGATTTGGACAACCTGAAATTAATCTAGGCATCGTTCCTGGATATGGCGGTACCCAAAGGTTGACAAAATTAATAGGCAAGGGACGT
Organism: Chitinophagaceae bacterium; assembly: GCA_947380605.1. Classification (GTDB taxonomy): domain Bacteria; phylum Bacteroidota; class Bacteroidia; order Chitinophagales; family Chitinophagaceae; genus Ferruginibacter. The sequence continues at coordinate 18,626 of CANCRO010000023.1, read as the reverse complement.
GCAATAGAATTATTAATCAGTGGAATAATGATAGACGCTCACACAGCATTGCAATACGGACTAGTCAATTACGTAGTGCCTCAAGAATTATTGATGGATAAAGCCATTTCCATTTTAACAGTAATCAATTCAAAAGCACCGATTGCAATTACGGAGTGCATCAAATCCGCCAATGCAGCAGAAAATAATGCTATCAATGGCTATACAGTTGAAAATAATGCCTTTGGTGAAAGCTTCGATACGGCTGACAGAAAAGAGGGCACCCTTGCCTTTCTAGAAAAACGCACACCAAAATTTATAGGGAAATAGATAATAACAACTTCCTTCTTCTTAAAAGGTGACCTCGTTAATTTTATCAATGGGATTCATCACATAGGTAAGTATTGAATTGTCGCTCATCAACTCTACCACTCTAAATCCACGATAGGGTGTACCCCAGTCTCCACCAAAATGCGCATCAAATATAAAAGGTATCTCATTTCTTTTTTTAATTCCTTCTTCATCATGATCATGCCCATTAAAAACAGCCTTGATATTTTTGTGCTTTGCAAAAACCTCAAATAATTCAGGACTATCGACAGCATGTTTAGTTAACTTTCCTGGATTGATATGTATAAAAATAAATACATTTTTTTTGGACTGATGTTTCTCTAATTGATTAGCCATCCAATTTACATCTGGACTGAGATAAGTCCCCTTTTCATTGGAGGTAGTAGCAATTAAAAATGCATTCTTCCCTATCGAAAAGTCGAGGTTGACCGGCATATTCCAAATGGTTTCCCATTCCTTTGCAGTAACCTTATCATGATTCCCTTGACTTACATAATATTTTAGCGCTAGTTTGTCTAAGGCTTTTTTTGCCGCAGGGTAATGCACCTTGTCGTCATGGATAATATCACCATTAATCATACAAAACGCAAAAGGATTAGCACTGTGTTCTTCATTAATGCGGCTAACTAGGGTTTCAAAATATTTTTCATATTCCGTTCCTTTCTGCCCATAATGACCATCGGATGCAACAACAAATCGAAGCTTAACTTTTTTACTCTTTTCCCATTCGCTCCAATTTAAATCGGATGCATGAAGAATTTCTCCTCCAGCTAAAACAATTGCCATCGATGATGCATACTTAATAAATTCACTCCTTTTCATAAATATATATTTTAATGAATGACCACTTTTTTTGTTTTATTCTTTCAACAAATCTCCTAGAAAGCTGACTTTTAAGAATAAAAGCAAGTTCAAGTTAAATAAAAATATTATCTCTCACTAAAAATATACCGTTAACAAATGATTACGTATAAAATTTTCCAAAAAGATGCCTAATTATATGTATCAACAAGTAACTTTACACATCGTATTCATCTAAAAAAGTTGCCAAATGGATTATAGAATAGAAAAAGACACCATGGGTGAAGTTAAAGTACCTGTAGACGCTTATTTTGGTGCACAAACCCAGCGCAGTATTGATAATTTTAAAATTGCTGAGGACATTAATAAAATGCCTAAAGAGATTATTAAGGCATTTGCTTACTTGAAAAAAGCGGCAGCCTTAACTAATCTAGATGCAGGCGTATTGACGCAAGAAAAGTCCGACCTCATTGGAAAAGTATGTGATGAAATACTTGCAGGAAAACTAGACCAATGGTTTCCGCTGGTAGTGTGGCAAACAGGGAGTGGCACCCAAAGCAATATGAACATTAATGAGGTAGTAGCCTATCGTGGTCATGTTATCAACGGGGGATCATTGGGAGATAAAGATAAATTTTTACACCCTAATGACGATGTCAATAAATCTCAATCTAGCAATGATACTTTTCCAACAGCTATGCACATTGCTGCCTATAAAATATTGATTGAAACTACTATTCCGGGTATAGAAAAATTAAGAGATACGCTTGCAGCCAAGTCAAAGACTTATATGAATGTGGTAAAAATTGGCAGAACGCATTTTATGGATGCTACGCCATTAACCGTTGGACAAGAATTTAGTGGCTATGTATCACAACTTAATCATGGACTAAAAGCTATTCGAAACACCTTAGCACATCTTAGCGAACTAGCTCTTGGAGGAACAGCGGTGGGTACTGGAATTAATACACCAGAAGGGTATTCAGAAAATGTTGCAAAACATATTGCTACTTTAACTGGACTTCCATTTATTACTGCTGAAAATAAATTTGAAGCACTTGCTGCACACGACGCAATTGTTGAAGCACATGGTGCACTAAAAACAGTAGCGGTTAGTCTTATGAAAATTGCTAACGATATTCGTATGCTTTCTTCTGGTCCAAGATCTGGAATAGGTGAAATATTTATTCCTGATAATGAACCTGGCTCCTCGATCATGCCTGGAAAAGTAAATCCTACGCAATGTGAAGCGTTAACAATGATTGCAGCTCAAGTGATGGGTAATGATGTTACCATCGGCATTGGTGGAAGTATGGGACATTTTGAATTGAATGTTTTTAAACCGGTAATGATTTATAATTTCCTTCACAGTGCCCGTTTGATTGGAGATGGTTGCGTATCATTTAATGATAAATGTGCAATTGGTCTAGCTCCAATTGAAGAAAATATTAAAAAGCATGTTGACAATAGCTTAATGTTGGTTACCTCACTGAATACCAAAATTGGATATTATAAGGCTGCAGAAATTGCCCAAAAAGCACATAAAGAAGGTACCACTTTAAAAGAGATGGCAGTAAAACTAGGTTATGTAACTCCAGAAGAATTTGATGCTTGGGTAATTCCAGCCAATATGGTGGGTAAAATAAAATAGGCAAGCTCTTGAGCAGTCAATAACTATTGAACTTGCACATCATCGTTGACCAAAGCAGCAGTTTCTTGTGTTCGAGTATTTTCAGTATCATCAGAATGACTGAAGAACTTTTTCTGAAATACCAAAATAGTAATGACACCTGTAGAAATAGCAGCGTCAGCAAGATTAAAAATAGGACGAAAAAACTCAAATTCTTCCCCACCCCAAATTGGAAACCAAGTTGGAAAATATACATTGCTAATGATTGGAAAGTAGAGCATGTCTACCACTTTTCCATGAAGAAAACCAGCATATCCATGAGCCGGAAAGGCTTTGGCAACTATATAAGTTCCTTGAGCACTCTCTTCAAAAATAATACCGTAAAACATACTGTCTATCAAATTTCCTAATGCTCCAGCAAAAATTAAAGCAGCGCAAATGATAAAACCTTTGTTGTATTTTTTTCTAATAATACTTCCCAAATACCATACACCAAAAATAACCGCCCCTAATCTAAATAAAGTAAGTATCATTTTTCCTGCATTTCCTCCAAATTTCCACCCATAAGCCATCCCTTCATTTTCTACAAAGTATAAACGAAACCAATTACCTAAAACAGTATGGCTCTCGTTCATATAATAGTTGGTTTTAATGTAAAATTTAAGCGCCTGATCGGCAATTACAACCAATAATATAATAAATGTTACGTGTTTAGCTTTAATCATATTTTGCAAAGATAATAGATAAATGGTTTCAGGTTATGACTCGAAATGATAATGCTACTCTTCAAAATATACTCGTTTAACCCGCTGAGAAACTCCGGTTAATATTTCATAAGCAATTGTTTGTGCCTTTGTAGCCAAATCGGAAACTGGTAAATTTTCACCAAAAACTATTACCTCATCTCCTTCTTTAATATTTGTCCCCGTTATATCCAACATGGTCATATCCATGCAAACATTCCCGATCACAGGCACTAAGTTTCCCTTCACCCACATACTACCTACTCCATTACTTAATACCCTTGGAAAACCATCAGCATAGCCTATTCGAACAGTAGCGATTAATTTTTCCTCCTTTGCCCTGCCCATTCTACTATAGCCAATACTTTCGCCGGCTGCTACTTTTTTAATCTGCGAGATCGTTGTTTTTAATGTACTTACATTTTCAAGTTTGGATTGCATATCGATATTACTATCTACTCCATAAAGACCAATTCCTAATCGTACCATATCTAGTTGCAAATTAGGATGACGATGTATAGAAGACGTATTAGCAATATGACGAATAAAAGAATACCCAAGCGCTTCTTGTAAAATTGAACAACCTTTTAAAAATTCATCTGCCTGTAATTTTGTAAAGGCATCATGCTCTTGAGAATCACTTGCCGCTAGATGAGAAAATACCGTTTGAACTTTAAACCGATTGTTATCTTTTAACAAATTTCCTAATTCAACTAAATCTTTTGCCTCAAAACCCAAGCGATGCATACCTGTGTCTAATTTAATATGCACAGGGTAACTATTAACAGCCAATTTTTCTAGATAATTTTGAAACCCATTTAAAATAGTAAAAGAATACAACTCAGGTTCAAGATGATAATTTACTAAAATATCAAAAGTTGCTTCCTCAGGATTTAAAACTAGGATAGGTAAATTAATTCCAGCACGTCGCAACTCTACTCCCTCATCTGCATAGGCAACTGCCAAGTAATCTACCTGATTAAACTGCAATAAATTAGCAATCTCAAAACCTCCACTACCATAACTAAAAGCTTTGACCATCGCCATCATTTTCACCCCAGGTTTCAATAATTGTTGATAGGCTTTTAAATTATGTGTAACTGCATTCAAATTAATTTCTAATACTGTTTGATGCAACTTCTCTTCGAGTAAATGGCTCAGTTGTTCAAATTCAAATATTCTAGCCCCTTTCAATAATATCGTTTCATTATGAAAATGAATAGAATAGAACTGTTGTAAACAGGCTGCAATGGAAGAAAAGAAAAAACTTTGGGGTATATTTTTAAATAAATGCTGCTGCTTGGATATTTCAGGACCGATTCCAATAAAACGTTGAATGTTTTTTTGCTCCAAAATCGCTGCTACAGCAGCATACAATTCAGCATTACTTTTACCTGACTCTAAAATATCACTCAAAATTAATGTCCGAGTAGGATGTTGTTGCTGTTGCACCAAAAAGTCTAATGCAATTGTCAAAGAATTGATATCCGCACTATAACTATCATTGATTACCGAACAGTTATTGATGCCTTGTTTTAATTCAAGCCTCATTTCTACTGGACTAAGCTGCAGCATTCGCTTTTCAATAACTGAGGTAGAAATATTTAAATACAATAATACACTCCAACAAGTAAGGGCATTTTGAATGGAGGCGTCATCTGTAAAAGGTATAGTAATAGCTATTTGCTTAATAGAGTCAGCATTTTTTTTCCGATGATCGTAGGCAGAAATAATTGTTTGATTTTTGGTTTTCTTTATTTCGACCACTTCTAACAAACCTTGCTGATGAATACTCCAAGAGAAAAGTTGAATCTTTCCAGCATCAGCTGCATGCTTAGTGAATTGATTTACCGCAACATTTAAATCAGGAGCATCAGATCCGTAAATTAAAACTTCACTATTTGAAAACAATTTAATTTTTTCATCAATTTTTTGTTGCTGAGTCGAAAAACCTTCAGCATGCGCATCACCTATAGTAGTAAAAATACCAATGGTTGGTTCAATAATTTTTTGAAGTTTTTCCATCTCATTAGGCACCGATATACCCGCTTCAAAAATTGCTAACGTATGGGTTTGATTCATCTGCCAAACACTCAGCGGCACCCCTATTTGTGAATTATAACTTTTAGGACTTCTTACAATTTGATAATCAGTATGCAATAACTGATACAACCATTCTTTTACAATAGTCTTACCATTACTTCCGGTAATGCCAATTACAGGGATATTAAATTGTTGGCGATGGAAGGCTGCTAATGCATGAAGCGCGGACAGAACGTCCTCAACTAATAAAAAATTGGAACCAGAAAAAGATGTAATTTCATCCATCCCTTTTCTATCTGCAATTACAAAATTTCGAACTCCTTTATTATAGAGCTCCTTAATAAAAGTATGTCCATTTCTTCTAGGACCACCCAAAGCAAAAAAAAGTGATGACGAAGGAAACAATAGCTTTCGACTATCAAGTAGTAAGTGCTCGATAATTGTATCCGATTTTTCTTTAAGTAAAAAATCGGCACTTGTAATTTTTGCTATTTTTTCTATTGAATAAACCAAAAGGTGCTTTTTAACTCTTTAAATATAAAATCTACTTAAAATAATCTCTTCAATTAATTAACAATATTATCAATTATTTTCCTAGAAATACCCCCACTAATCTTTCACATCTGCTGGCACTCCCTTTCTATTATGATAAATAGAATAAAATATGGACCCAGTAATACAAAATATAATTACCAATAAGGAAACCCAAACTGGAATATGTACCCATTGAACAACTAGCATTTTTACACCAATAAATATCAATACAATGGCTATGCCCTGTTGTAAAAAATCAAATCTACTTGCTGCACCTCTCAATAAAAAGAAGAGACTCCTTAAACCTAAAACTGCGAAAATATTAGAAGAATAAATCAATAACTTTTTGTTAGGATCGGGTATAATTGAAAAAACAGCCGGTATAGAATCCACAGCAAAAACAATATCAATAAGACCTAACATCACCACCACCATGGAAAGCTTGGTAAATAAAATCTTATTTTCTTTTTTTATGACAAATCTTCCATTCGGTTCCACATTGGTAGTAGGCATGAACTTTTTCATCATCTTAAATGCAAAACTATCCTCTGGCTTAAACTCTTCTTCGTCACTACTAGAAAACATCTTACTTCCCGTATAGACTAAGAATACACCAAAAATATACATGATCCAATCAAATCGAGCCACCAATCCACTTCCCAAAGCGATGAAGAGTATTCTGAAAACAATAGCCATCAAAATACCCAATAATAATACACGAGAATAATCTTGCTTTTGCACTCCAAAAAAAGAAAAAATGATAATAAAAACAAAGATATTATCTACTGAAAGCGACCACTCCAAAAGATAAGCTGATAAATATTGTAAAGCATCATTCGGCCCATTTTCATACCAAATAAAAGCACTAAAAGCAAAGGCCAATGCCACCCAAAATATTGTTTGAACGATTGCATTTTTAAGTGTTATTATTGTATTTTTCTTACTAAATAATCCCAAATCAAAAATTAGGGCTAATACAACTAAACCAGAAAATACTAGGTAAATCAACAGACTATTATTCATAATTATTAATTAATTAAACCATTCAATGCTCATTTCATCAATGGTAAAATGATTTTTTAAACTGTATATTTTCGTTTTCGCAACCATTGGTAAAATACCGCAAACAGACAGACCAGAATTACAGGAACTAATATATTAATTAATTGCCAACTCGTTTTTTGTTCCTCCATTTTTTTTACATCCAATAACCGAAGGGTATAATCCTTTGCTTTAGCTTCTAATACATTATCATTATTAGCAAGGTACTCTGAACAAGTCAAAAAGAAATCCTTATTAGCATACCCCACTTTGGTATACTTATTAGTCCCCATAGGTAAAGGACCAATTTTATCAGAAACCTGGTTCATCACTATATCCGCATCACTCACTACGATTATTTTACCAGGAATAGAACAAGCCTTTGTAAATTCTGCTTTATATTGATGTAAACTATCTAGTTGAGCTTGACTTACTCTATTGGCATAGAGTGAAGAAAATTTCCCCTCTAATAAAACAGCCACAGGTATTTTTTTACGATTGTATTTTTGGATGGACTCTTGGGTTTGCAAACTATTTAACTCAATCCTTGCAGGAGTTGACATAGTATAGGCGTTCTCAGAGGAAGTTAACAGAATAGTTTTAGAAATACCAACTGCCTCTACCGTATCAATAGAATTTACAAATTGCCCCAACACATCTGCTTGATTTTTTACAATACCATGTGCTGAACCTGGCTGTAATAAAGGCGCATAAGGCCACGGCAATAACTGCTGCTGACTTTGACCACCTACACTACCCACTTCCACCGGTATCAAATCAGCATGCTTATCTGCAATTAAATCCGTATTGACCCGCACTCCATAACGAAATAATAAATCATTTAAATTTAAGTCACGGGAATACGCTATTAAATCACCATTTTGCAGACTGTCTCTTTCTGCGTATAAAACATCGATAAAGAAAAGTAAATTCCCTCCATTCATAACATACTGATCTAGCTTAAACTTATCTTGATCAGAAAATTTTTCTAACGGTTTTACAATTACCAACGCATTGTATTCGTTAGAAATAAATGGCTGAGATTTTAAATTAACCGTATCTACAATAAAATTTCGACCCAATGTTTCAAAAACATCGTTCACGGGTAAAAATTCGTACTTCGGTTCGCCATTTCCATATACATATCCAACTACAGGAGTTTGTAATTGTGTTAACTGTTGAATAGCGTGTGAAAATTTATATTCAAGTAAAGCCTCTGCACTATTCAAGGATTGTTTATCCAACAAATCATTCGAATTAAAAACACTTTTTTGAATTTGCCCCTGGAGAAGATCTATAGCAATAGCTTTTCCTTTATATCGAACTATTGCACCTGGAAATATTTGCCGATTATTTACTCCTTCTCCTTCCTTCACTTGCACCTGTTGATTAGTAGGTCTCAAGCCCATCGCGATAAGGGATTCAAATACTTTTGATTTAGCAGAATCATCCAAGCCATCGCCAGGAATTTCAAAAATATACTGAATGTTATTGCCGCCGTAATGCTTAAAATTTTCTAGTAGCTCCCTGATACTATTGGAAAGTTTCTTGAATTCTGATTTTATATCTCCTGAAAGTAATACGGTAATATCTACGGTACTATCCAAGTTGGTAAGCATTTTTTTTGTAGTGGCGGATAAAGTAAAACGCTTTTCATTCGTAAAATCAACACTAGTATAAAAAAAAGAAGCCGACCAATTAATTGCAATAAGCAGTAGGACACAAAGAGGCAACCAAGCTTTAGTTTTTAATATTTTATAAGAAAATAACTTCATTGTATAATTTACCTTATCGCTTAAGCAAATTTTTAATAGTGATCAAAAGAAAAAGTGCTACGAGACTCCCAAAATAAATGACATCTCTAGAATCTAATAACCCACGACTAACACTTTTGTAATGAAAATCAATTCCCCACATTTCTATATAATAATCCATTTTTGCCTGAAAAATTGGCAATTTACTCATTGCATTGAAGCCGAAATATAGCAGTAAACAAGCAAAAGCACTGATCAAAAATGCCACCACTGCATTGTTAGTAAAACTGCTACCACACAAGCTGATGGCTGCGAATACAGAAGCCAATAAAAAAAGACCTATATAACTCCCTGCAATTCCTCCTCCATCGATTCCGCCATCTGAACTTAAATTTTTGATGGTGAATACATAAATTAAAGTGGGAAGAATTACGAAAATGAGTACCGCTAAAATTGCAATGTATTTACCTGCTACAATTTGAAATTTGGTAAGTGGGCTAGTTTGTAATATTTCAAATGTACCAGACTTAAACTCTTCGGAGAAGGAACGCATTGTAATAGCAGGTACTAAAAATATCAGCACCCAAGGAGATAGTTCAAAAAAAATATCTAGTGAAGCATATCCAAAATCAAAAAGATTACTATCATTTAACACAAACAGATAAAAACCATTTACAAGCAAAAACAATATTATGGCAATGTATCCAGTAAGGTTACTAAAAAATTGATGTAATTCCTTTTTACAAATACTCCACATGAATGATAAAATTAGATGCAATTTACTGTTTACCGCCTACAATCGTTTCCTTTATACAAACGATTGATTTTAAATAGTTTATATGGTAATTATTAGCAATATAAAGCTATTGTTTCTACCCCACTTAAAAAATTTTTATCCAAAAGCAGCGTTTTAAACCAAGTTCTTGTCATTTTGTTGAACCGGAGTTTTTCAACTCCACCTCAATACTAATTGAATGGTTGGTTAAGGCTTTTTTAAAAAGTCCCCTTCCTACTTCAAATACTTAATAAACAACGGTTGTTTACCAAAACCAACTGCTGATTCCCGCTCCAAAGGCGGGATTTTTTATTACCGCCCACTTCAACGGGGGTTCGAATGCTAGCTCAAGCCACTAAAAATCCATTAATCCCCACTCTAATGATATTTTTTCAGTTGGTAAAAAAAAGCCCGGTTACCAAGGGCAACCGGGAAAATTAAAATATTTTAATTTATTTCAGTAAAATTTTAAACAGCAAAGCTTTCGCCACATCCGCAACTTCTACTAGCATTAGGATTGTCGAAATAAAAACCTTTTCCATTTAATCCGTCGCTAAATTCTAATTCTGTATTGACTAGATATAAAAAGCTTTTAAGATCGGTTACAATTTTAATACCCTTGTCCTCAAAAGCTTGGTCCATTGGTTTTTGCTCATTATCAAAATCCATCTTATAACTTAAGCCACTACATCCTCCCCCGACTACGCCTACACGCAAAAAATAAGAAGGATCATCTGCCAACCCAGCATCTTTCATTAGAGCAATCACTTTCTGCTTAGCTTTATCACTAATATAAATAGCATTATCCAATGTCACAGCGCCTGCCGTAGCGGCTGGTGCTGTGATTGCTTGATTGTCCGATATATTTGAAACATTGCTATTCATTTTCTAAAACTTTTATCAGGTAGTAACCTTTTACTATCTAAGGTGCTTGTTTAAAAAAGACTAGTGAACTACACTGTCCTCAAACTTAATAGCATCCATACCATTTTTTACTCTGTAATCATTGATCGCTGCTTTTATAGCATCTTCTGCTAATACTGAACAGTGAATTTTCACCGGTGGAAGATTTAACTCTTCAACAAAATCCATATTATCCACTGCAAGTGCTTGGTCAATGCTTTTTCCTTTTAGCCATTCGGTAGCCAAAGAAGAAGAAGCGATTGCAGAGCCGCAACCGAAGGTCTTAAATTTAGCATCTGTAATCATGCCAGTAGCATCATCCACTTCAATTTGCAAACGCATTACATCGCCGCATTCAGGTGCACCAACAAGCCCAGTTCCCACATTTTTACTGCCTTTATCAAGCGTACCCACATTTTTGGGATTTTGGTAATGATCAATTACTTTTTCTGAATATGCCATAGTTGTAAATTTATAAAGGTGAAATTAAGAAAACTAAAAAGTTGATGCTACAACTTTAACAAATTTTCCTGTTTTTTTGTTTGTTTACTATTTAATTAATGGGCTGCCCACTCAATTTTACTTAAGTCGATCCCCTCTTTATACATTTCCCAAAGCGGACTCATATCTCTCAATTTCAATACTGTTTCACTAATTGCTTTAATGGTATAATCGATTTGTTCTTCATTAGTAAAACGACCAAGACCAAAACGAAGCGAGCTATGCGCCAAATCATCTCCTAATCCCAATGCTTTTAAAACATACGATGGTTCAAGAGAAGCAGAAGTACAAGCTGAGCCAGAGCTCAATGCTATATTCTTATTGAATCCCATTAATAAACCTTCGCCCTCAACATGTTTAAATGAAATATTGGTAACATGAGGTAAGCGGTGCTCGGTACTTCCATTAATGTAAGCCTCTTCTAGCTTCATTAATTCAGTTTCTAGCTTATTTCTTAATTTACTGATACGTTGAGTATCTTCCTCCATATCCTGCATACATAATTCACAAGCCTTTCCAAATCCCACAATACCTGGCACATTTAAAGTACCGCTTCTCATTCCTCTTTCGTGGCCACCACCATCCATCTGAGCGGTAACTTTAACTCTAGGATTTTTACGACGAACGTACAAGGCACCAACCCCTTTAGGTCCATACATTTTATGCGCAGTGAATGCCATTAAATCTATTCCATCTTTATTAACATCTACTGGTATTTTGCCAACCGCTTGCACCGCATCAGAAAATAATAATACACCATGCTTTTTAGCAATCGCACTGATTTCACGAATGGGCTGAATAGTACCAATTTCATTATTAGCATACATTATGGCTATCAAAATAGTGGTAGGGCGAATAGCCGCTTCTAGTTCCTTTAGGTCGATTAAACCGTCTGGCTTAACCTGGAGATACGTAACTTCTCCGCCTGTTTTTTCTATATGTTTACAAGTATCTAAAACTGCCTTATGCTCTGTAGTGGCAGTGATAATATGATTTCCCTTGCTAGCATACATTTCATAAATACCCTTGATAGCTAGATTGTCACCTTCAGTTGCACCACTAGTGAAAATAATCTCCTTAGGATCTGCGCCAATTAATTTAGCTACCTGCTCTCTTGCATAGTCAACCGCTTCCTCTGCCTGCCAACCAAAAGGATGATTCCTGCTAGCTGCATTACCAAAATGCTCTAAAAAATAAGGGGTCATCGCTTCCAATACCCTTGGATCCATCGGTGTAGTGGCATTGTTATCTAAATAAATCGGTAACTTCAACATATTATATTATTTGTTTATTATAACGCAAATTTACTATAAATGGATTTAATATAGCTATTTCAAAGTCTTCTCCGTATTCATTTTACCTATTTCGTAAACTAAAAACGAGCAAAAAAATTCAACCATGTTAAAGATTGAACATATTGGCATTGCAGTAAAAGAGCTATCCACTGCTATCCCTCTTTTTGAGAAATTACTCAATAGCGGCTGTTATAAGACTGAAAAAGTTGAATCGGAACAGGTAAATACCGCATTTTTTCAAAAGGGAGCCACTAAAATTGAATTATTAGAAAGTAGTAATTCGGAGGGTGTTATCGCCAAATTCATTGATAAAAAGGGAGAAGGCATTCATCATATTGCCTTTGAAGTAGCCGATATTGAAGCAGAAATGACAAGATTGAAAGCAGAAGGATTTACAATTTTAAACGAAAAACCCCAAGTTGGTGCGGATAATAAATTGGTGTGTTTTTTACATCCAAAAGGTACCAATAGCGTATTGATTGAACTTTGCATGGAAAATAAAGCAGCCATAGATTAAACTTCCCCAGATACCCTTTTACAAGATCTAACCAATGATTATTGTAAATAGGGATTATTCGCTTTTTCAGCGCCAATTGTTGTAGGTAAACCATGACCGCTATGAACCACCGTCTCTTCTGGCAATACCAATAATTTATTTTTAATATGAAGTAGTAAGGTTTCATGATCTCCTAAAGGCAGATCCGTTCTGCCAATACTCCCCTGGAATAACACATCGCCCCCGATTAAGAAATTTTGTTTAGCACAATAGAAACAAATACTTCCGGGAGAGTGACCAGGAACTTCAATAACTTTCAACTCATCTTGTCCCAATAAAACAGTATCTCCTTCCTTCAACAAAATAAAGTCCCCTACATAATTATCAAAGGGCATATTGTACATTAGGCCTGAAGTAGGCGCATAAGCGAGCACCGGTTTTTCTTTTTCGTGCATTTGCAAGGTTAACTGGTAGGTTTCCGAGATCATTTTATTGCCAAACACATGATCTAGGTGACAATGCGTATTGAGTAATTGGGTTGGATTTAGCTCATTTTGAGTAATAAATCCCTTCAATTGATCGTTTTCTTCTTCAAAATAACATCCTGGATCAATAATGATACATTGCTTTGACTCGTTGTAGAGTATATAGGTATTTTCTCCGATAGGATTAAAAGTGAAAAATTTTATTTTAAACATTAGCAATTTGTTTACTTAATAAAGCAATATTTTTATGATTAATTTAGATACATTAATTATATTACCAAATTATGAAATTCAGTATGGTAAAGTTCAACATAATTTTTAAATTCCTCTGCATTCTTTTGCTTGGAACCTCCATCTCCTATGCACAGGTGAATACGGTGGAATTTGGTAAAAATAGAGTGCAATTTAAAAAATTCAAATGGCAGTATTACCAAACAAAAAATTTCAATACTTATTTTAATCAAAATGGTCAAGAGCTTGCAAAATATATTGCTCAAGTTGCAGAAGAAGAAACTCCGCAAATAGAAGCTTTCACAGAATATTCCCTTCAGCGTAGGGCCAACATTATTGTATACAATGAATTTGCTGACCTTCAACAATCCAATATTGGAATGGGCATTGACTGGCAAATTTCTGGCGGTGCCACTCAATTAGTGAATAATAAAATGGTCGTTTATTTTAATGGAGACCATGCTCATTTGCGCAAACAAATCAGAGAAGGTATTGCACGCATTTTAACTGATAACATTTTATTTGGAGATGATTTAGGAGAAGTTGCAGGAAACCAAGCACTATTAGATTTACCCAAATGGCTGACCAATGGATATGTAGCTTTTACTGGAGAGAATTGGAATACCGCACTAGATGATGAATTAAAAAGTGAAATACTCAGTGGTAATTACAAGAATTTCTATCAGTTTGCCTTTGAAAAACCTCAATTGGCTGGCCACTCATTCTGGCATTTCATTGAAGAGAAATATAAAAAAGAAAATGTAACCTATTTGTTTTATCTCGCGCGGATGTACAAAAATTTAAATCGTGCTTGCTTACAAATATGCAAACAAAAGTTTAAAGAAGTATTGGCTGAATTCATGGTGTATCAAGAAGAGAAATACTATAAGGACATTGCCAAAAGAAAAGCTTATCCCAAAGGAAATGTCATAGAAAGTTTTGATATCAATAAAAGAACTGACTATTATAGAATCAATGTAAATCCGGTAGCCAAAAACAATACCTATGCTTTTGTAGAATATAGAAAAGGATTGGTTAAATTAAAATTGAGTGAAGATTTCAGTTTTACCACCTTATTAAAATACGGCATTAGGAGTTACAAAAACGAAACTAACCCAACCTATCCAATACTGGCTTGGGATCCCAAAGGAACTAGAATTACAGTGATCTATAATCATGAAGGGAGACTGAAATTATTTGTGTATGATGTTGTAACCAGAATTAAATCTCCCCAATTAGATTTAACGAAAGAGTTTCAACAAATACAAGATGTAAAATATATGTTGGACAGTCGAACACTTTTATTAAGTGCTGTAAAAAATGGACATACCGATATTTTTACCCTCAATTTAGAAAACGAAAAAGTGCAGCAGATCACCGACGATGTGTATGATGACTTAGATGCCACCTTTGTTTCTTTTCCTGGAAAAACAGGAATCATTTTCTCGAGTAACCGACCTAGTGCAGATGCGAAATCTGGTGATACCGTTTTGCCTAGCAAGAATAATTACAATGTATTCCTCATTACTAATTTTGGAAACAAACCTTCACTCAATCAGATTACCCAACTATCACATCAGCAATATGGTAATGCTCGGTATCCGATGCCTTACAATTCCAATCACTTTACTTTTATCAGTGATGAAAATGGAGTGGGTAACCGATATGCAGGTTTCTTTACTACCAAGGCTGCAGGATTAGATACACTGGTATTAATTGCTGATGAAATTTTAAGAAATCCTTCTTTAAAAGAAGTAGACAGCACACTAAAAATTTATAAAAAATCAGATGTAGATTCTATCGCAGTAGTAGCTGTTTCAAAAGATTCTGCGTATACCTTTCCACTTACCAACTACGAAAGTAGTGTAGCAGAAACTAGGATTGCTGGTACCAGTAATCAGGTAAGTGAAGTGACTAGACAAAGTGATCAAAAGACTTTGTACAAATTAAAAATAGACGAAAACACCCTTCGTCGACGTAACATTACTGTACCGCCTACAGCTTACATGAAAGAAATAGTGATGGCCGATAAAATTGAAGAGCAATCTACTAATCCATTGGATATCCTCCCTTTAATCAATACTGATACAGCCAATAAAGTTGTCAATCCTTTTCAAACTGAATTTGAAAATGACAAAAAAGAAAGTCCAAAGTTGGGAAATGGCTTTAATGCAGCATTAGGCAAAAATAAAGATGTCCTAAAAAAAGCAAAGTTGTTTGCCTACAAACCAATGAAATTTGGTGCCGATTATGGAGGTGCCTCCTTTAACAACTCTGTGCTTTATAATCGCTACCAGCCCTATGGAGGCGGCCAAGGACCTATTAATCTTTCTTCCAATTCGGTACTGAATGGATTAATAAGATTAGGCACTTCGGAGTTGATGGAAGACATAAAAATTACAGGTGCTTTTAAATTATCGACCAATTTAAAAGACAATGAATGGTTAATGAATTATCAAAACTTAAAGAGAAGAATCGATTGGGGAACTACTTATTATAGAAACGCGATAAGTGCTACTAACGGGAAAATATTTACCAATTTATACCAAGCTAGTGCAGCTTATCCTTTTGATAACAGTAAAAGAATAAAATTAGATGTTGGATACCGAAGTGATAAAAGTGTATTTTTTACAGACATCAATGATATCAACAGTTTAAAAGAACCCGATATTAAAAGAAAATTTGTAACTACCCATCTTGAATATGTTTATGACAACACGCTCAACCCAACCCAAAATATTTGGAATGGTCTGAGATATAAATTTTACTTCGATTGGAATACTGATGTAAGTAAAGAAAAATACAGCACAGGAAAATATAATTTCAACTGGGGTATGGATGCTCGTTATTATTATCCTATTTACCGAAATTTTATTTGGGCAGGTCGGGCTGCAGGTGAATTTAGCTGGGGTAATCAAAAAACTATCTATTATCTTGGAGGAACGGATGGGTGGTTATTTCCTAAATTTAATAATAACAATCCGCCAGCAGCAGATAACTACTATACTTTTCAAAGTTTAGCGGTTAATATGAGGGGATTCAGTCAAAATCTTTCAAACGGTAATAATAATGTTGTCATCAACAGTGAATTTAGGCTTCCTGTTTTTACTACTTTGTTTAGCCGCCCAATTAATAATGCATTTCTCCGCAATTTTCAACTCGTTCAATTTTTTGATTTAGGTGCAGCTTGGAATGGAAATTACAATGGACTACATCGCCCTTCGGTAATTTTAGAGCAACCCCCTATTCAAGTTTTTAGCAAAGTGGGTGGTATTGGGCCTTTTGCTGGAGGATATGGATTTGGTGCTAGAAGTACCTTGCTAGGGTATTTTTTAAGATTTGATGCTGGATGGACAATGAATGGAATCTTCAAAGGAAAGCCAGTATTAAACCTAAGTCTAGGACTAGATTTCTAAAGCAAATTTGTTTTGCTACAATTTAAAACTCAATTTTAGCAAAACAAATTTGACTACGATAGCTGCAGGGAACGATGATTTGTCTTGCGCCAATTTGTTTACTCAATTTGGGCATGAATTCAAACCCCCTTTCTACTGTTCGAAGCGCAGGATTTCTTATCATTTCTCCACTTGAAGTAATCGTATTGTCTGTCAAAAATTTATCTCTTTTTTCTGTTAGATTATATAGAAAATGTATTTCAGCCCCTGCAATGAAAGTAGAAAACGATAGATAATTATCATTATCATCTGCAAATTGATCCTTGGTAATTACCTTGTCACCTACTACATTTCCTGATGGATTTACGTCTAGTAGTAAAATGTTATTATAATAATATCTGGTAGTTTGTGTGTTATTAAAACTACTATAGGGTCTATAAAACCCACCATAGGATCGGTTATAATAATAACTATTATACGGACTTATAAAAGGAGATCCATATAGATAGTCCCATCGATTCCATCCCATATTACTACCACTTGTTTGAGTAGAATAATCTTCTGCTGCTAATAAAAAACTACCATCTCTTTTCAGGATGACATTTCTAATGAAAAAATCATTGAGCGCATACTTGCTATTTCCTTTTAATTTAGCATTTTCTCTTACACTAGCATCCAGCCTAGTAAAGACATTCGAATAAGTCGAATCTCCCTTTGTATCCCATACTGAACAATATATTCCATCGATATTACCCCGATTTTCCAAATAATAAAAAGCATTAAAGAGATAATGCTTGTTCAAATTATCAATTTTTATTTTTACCTCATCAATAAAAAGCCCTTTCAAATCAATTTGCCTTTCAGAAAAAGAATCTTCTAATGGGGATTTACGGACAAGGAAAAGAGCGGAAGAATTTGATCTTGAGCCCATCTTTACCGATCTGGTAAAAACAAAATTACCCTCATTATCCAAGGAAAAATCAGAGAATTCATCTTTTCGTTCATCATATTGAATGGTAGATCGAGACTTGTGTTTTAATTGTAATTCCTTATCGAATAAAAGTGTCACGAATTTAAATTGATCATTTCTTTTTAAAATTTTAAATACCATGATTTGCTTTTTATCCTCACTATTAATGGTAGAATAAATTTTATTTTCACCGAATGTACCCACTTGGGTAGTATCCAATTCAATTGGTTGGCCAACTAAATGACCCTCTAAATCCATTTTAGCTCCCATACAATACACTATTCCTTTTTTTTGGAACTGATAAATGAAATAAAAATTATCTGCCTGTAATACATAATCCACATTAAAGGATTTTTCAGGAATAAAATCTAAGTCTACTATTTCTTTCAAATCCATATCCTCTGCATTATAAACCGATAAGGCATATTTAAACCGAGCATTCTTGAAAATAAAAACATTTTCTTTTATTTTTCCAATAATATCAAAACTCATATCACGACTATCCCCTTTTTGGACCTCCGAATAAGTTATTTTTTGAGCAAAAGAAAGCATCGAAAACGAGAGTAAAAAGCTCAAATAAATTATGCTCTTCATATATATAAGTTTATTTTTTGGGTTGGTTTGATTTTATTGGAGTACGCCTTTATTTTATTTTTCAAAAACTTATCAATACTCATTTTATAGTATCAGTATCTTTAC
>CANCRO010000022.1 GCA_947380605.1 Chitinophagaceae bacterium | reverse complement strand
ATTACATCAGGATAAATAGTTCCCTGTCCTAAAAAGTCAATATTTTCAATTCGATGCGCCTCTTGATCAAAGATTTCTATAAAACCACTTCCTATTACTTTTCTTTTTTCTTCAGGATCTGTTTTTCCAGCAAGTCGAGTATAAAAATGTTCTCTAGCGTTTATTCCTTTTACATTTAAACCAAGTTTAGCATACATTTCTAGTACTTGCTCAAATTCATTTTTTCTTAAAACCCCATTATCTACAAAAATGCCAAACAAATTATCTCCACATGCCTGGTGAATCAGCGTAGCAGCAACAGTACTATCTACACCACCACTTAAAGCCATGATGACTCTTTTGTTACCAATTTGTTTTTTCAATGCGGCAACTGTATCACTTATAAAATGCGCAGGGGTCCAATCTTGAGCACAGCTACATATTTTTAAAAGGAAATTATTGATAATAGTTTTTCCATCTGTTGAGTGATATACTTCAGGATGAAATTGAAGACCATAGAGAGGAAACAAATCTTCATTCGAACGCTTAAATGCAGCAACAGGGATACTATCAGTAGTTCCCAATATTTCAAATCCGTTAGGTAATTCTTTAATGGTATCACTATGGCTCATCCATACCTGAGAAAAAGAACCAATATCTTTTAGTAGAATATCTTCTTTTACTTTTTCCAATTTTGCCCGCCCGTATTCTCTTTTTTCACTTTTTTCAACTCTTCCACCAAATAGTTTTGCTGTTAGTTGCGCACCATAGCAAACTCCTAAAACTGGCACGCGCGCTGCGATTTTTTCTACGTCTACATTGGGAGCATTCGGTTCATTTACTGAAAAAGGGGATCCAGAAAGAATGACTCCTTTTAGTTCAGGGCTGTAAATAATTTCTTTGTGATAAGGAGTTATTTCGCAATAAACATTTGCTTCCCTTACCACTCTCGCAATTAATTGAGTGTATTGTGATCCAAAATCGAGGATGAGAATTTTTTCCGTCATAGTACTGCGAAGTTAAATAATACCGATCACAATTTATTCCTATCAACTCAAGGGGGGAGTCAAAAAAAGCTGCTATATCTGTTGAAATCGCTCAAAAGACTTCTTTTAAAGCCTTCCTATTAGAAATTTGAAAAAAGCTTTGGTAGTTTTCGCCACCAGGAACCCAGCAGCTTGATATGCAAATATTGGGGTAGCGTATTGGGTTGGCCCAGATTTTTCTATATTTCAGTGGCTTTAAAAGTGTCAAGCTGTCAGTTAAAGTATTTTGGTATTTTGTTTGCTTGGTAGTCAAAAAAAAGTTTTATGCAAAAAGGAAATATTCGGGTGCAAACGGAAAATATCTTTCCCATCATTAAAAAGTTTCTATATAACGAACATGATATTTTTGTAAGGGAGTTGGTTAGTAATGCAGTAGATGCTACTCAAAAATTGAAAACTTTGTCTTCATTAGGTGAAGCAAAAGGGGAGATGGGAGAAATTGGCATTTCTATTAGTATTGATAAGGATAAAAAGACAGTTACCATTTCAGATAAGGGAATTGGTATGACAGAAGAGGAAGTTGATAAATACCTTAATCAGGTAGCTTTTAGTGGTGCAGAAGAGTTTTTGGATAAATACAAAGGGCAAAATGAAAATAATATCATTGGACATTTTGGATTAGGCTTTTATTCTTCCTTTATGGTGAGTGAAAAAGTAGAGGTGATTACTCGCTCATTCAAGGAAGGGGCAAAGGCGGTAAGATGGGAATGTGATGGTAGTCCAGAATTCTTGTTAGAAGATGTTCAAAAAGAAGGAAGAGGTACAGATATTGTATTGCATTTAAATGAAGAGAGTATAGAATTTTTAGAGCCTGAAAGAATTAAGACGGTACTAGATAAATTTTGTCGCTTTTTACCGGTGCCAATTTTATTTGAAGGCAAACAAATTAATAATCCCGAGCCAGCTTGGACTAAAAAGCCGGCTGATTTAACTACTGAAGACTATCAAAATTTTTATAAGGAACTATATCCCTTTAATGAAGCTCCATTATTTTGGATTCATTTAAATGTGGATTACCCTTTTAATCTTACCGGTATTCTTTATTTCCCTAAAATAAAACAGTCCTACGAAATACAAAAAGACAAAATACAACTTTACAGTAATCAAGTTTTTGTAACTGATGAAGTAAAGGATATTGTTCCTGAATTTTTAATGTTACTTCAAGGGGTAATTGATTCTCCAGATATACCGTTGAATGTGAGTCGTAGTTATTTACAGGGAGATCCTAATGTAAGAAAAATTAATTCTCATATCACTAAAAAGGTGGCGGATAAACTTGAAGAAATTTTTAAAGTGGATCGGCCATCCTTTGAAGAAAAATGGGAAAGCCTAGGATTGTTTGTGAAGTACGGAATGATGACCGATGATAAATTTTTAGAAAAGGCGAATAAATTTTTAATACTCCAAAGTACGGAAGGCAAGTTTTATACTTTTGATGAGTATAAGATGGCAACTGAAACCTTACAAAAAAATAAAGAGGGTAAACAGGTAATATTATATAGTACCGATCCAATTCAACAAGATGCATTTATTCAGCAGGCTAATGCGAATGGTTATGTAGTTTTAAAAATGGAAACGATCATTGACAATGGTTTTGTAAACCAAATGGAGATGAAGTGGGAGAATGTACAATTTGTAAGAGTGGATAGTGATATAGCTGAAAATTTGATTGATAAAAAGGAGGGAGGTGAGAGTGTGCTAAGTAAGGAAGAAGAAGCTACGCTGAAGGAATTGTTTGGAATAAAAATTCCGGACTTAAATGTAACGGTTGAAGTGAAAGGGCTTAGTACGACAGCTTCTCCAGTGGTAGCAACTCGTCCTGAGTTTATGCGTCGGATGAAAGATATGGCGTCTATGCAAGGAGGAATGGGTGCATTCTATGCGAGTATGCCCGACGAAGTAACTTTAACGGTTAACGGAAATCATCCATTATTTAAAAATGTTTTAGCAGAACCTACTAAAGAAAAGCAGGAAAAAATAATTCATAACCTAGCAGACCTTGCCTTACTTTCTCAGGGTTTATTAAAGGGAAATACGCTAACTAGTTTTATCAACCGAAGTGTTGAGTTGATGAGTTAATTTTTTGATTGAAATTGGATTAAATAGCAAACAATAATTTAGCTAAAAAGGGATTGTCTGAAAAGATAGTCCCTTTTTTAGTTGACTATATTTATTCAAAAAATAGCGGATCAATTCATTTTTGGTAAATAAAAGTTGCGCAATGAAAAGGGGGTTATTTTTAATTTAACAAAGTCTGTTGTTATGTTTTCAAGAGGAGGTTAATCTCATATCAATGACTTTTAATTGAAGGGTAGTCTCACCATTCCAACTATTTTCATCCAGCGTAAAAACAATATCAATAGGTTGTTTTGATGCTAACAAATGAAATTTGTCTGCCATATTAAAACCGATACCAGTAAAGCGGATATTATTTTGTTTTATAACAAAACGGATGTGTAATTCTTTTAAAATTTTTGAGTAACCGGTGTCTATTAAATTAGTGGCAACAAATACAGGACGCATATTTCCAGGCCCAAAGGGTTCCATTTGGCAAATGATATTGTATAGGGGCATTGTTAATTCGCTAAAAGCAATGGAACTATCAATGATGATTTCTGGTATTAAAAGATGATTCGGGATGCTGGCAGCGACTACCTCTTCAAATTTATTAGCAAAAGCTTCCACATTTTTAGGAAGCATTGAAAGTCCTGCTGCAGCAAAGTGTCCTCCATAGGCGAGCAGATATTCCTTACAAGCATCAATAGCTTCGTATAAATTATACCCCATAACGCTTCTAGCACTTCCTGAAACTATACCCTCGTGAAGGGTGAGTACTACGGTTGGTCGGTAATATTTTTCAGTTAGTCGACTTGCTACAATACCTACTACACCTTTATGCCAATGCTCATTAAAGACTACCGTTGTTTTTTTATCGATCAAAAGTGGGTCTATTGCTATTAAAGCCAGTGCCTCATCAGTAATGGAACTATCGGCTTCTTTTCGATCGCTGTTATCACTATGTAGCATTTCGGCAAACGCTAGTGCCTTGGTAGGATCGGATGCTATAAATAGTTGTACTGCTTTTTTTGCATCATCCATTCTTCCAGCAGCATTCACTCTTGGAGCGATCACAAATACTACATTGGTGATGGTTAGTTTGCCTTTTATTCCACTAAGTTGGATTAATGCTTTGATACCAGCAGATGGGTTGTTATTGATTTGCTGTATTCCGAAATAAGCCAAGATTCTATTTTCTCCTATCATGGGCACTATGTCTGCAGCTATTGCGGTGGCAACGAGTTCTAAGTAATTAAAATAAACAGCTTCATTTATTTCAAAGTGTTTAGCCAATGCGGTTATTAATTTAAAACCAACGCCGCATCCACAAAGATCTTTAAAAGGGTAGTGGCAATCGGTTTGCTTAGGATTTAAAATAGCTACTGCAGGGGGTAAAATAATATCCGGTAGATGATGATCACAAATGATGAAGTCAATTCCTAAACCTTTTGCATAGGAAATCAGGTCTACTGATTTGATACCACAGTCTAGCGCAATGATTAAACTAAAATCATTGGTGGCTGCAAAATCAATACCTGCTTTACTAATACCATATCCTTCTCGATATCGATGTGGAATGTAATAATCAATTAGATGAGGAGAATGTAATTTACAAATGAACTGGTACATACAAGCCACAGCAGTAGTTCCATCCACATCGTAATCACCAAAAATTAAAATCTTTTCATTTTTATTGATAGCAGTAATTATTCTGTCCACTGCTTTTTGCATATCCTTCATTAGAAAAGGATCGTGTAAATCTTTTAATTGGGGGCGAAAATAAGCTTTCGATTTTTCAAAATCATCTATACCTCTTTGGACTAAAATTTTACAGAGGGTAGTATTTATTTTAAGCGATTGATTGAGCGCTTTTTCTTTTTCATCATTGCCACTTAATATGTTCCAGCGTTTATTCATTCACGTTATTTTAAAGGTGAAGATGAATCTGAGCAATTTGATCGTCTCTGATTAATTAATGCTAATACTTTCTGTCGGTAGTAAATATTACCAGTTCTTCTAATGCTTTTCTTACCTCGGTTTCTGGAAATTCATGAAGTATGGAGATTGCTTCGTTTCTATAGTCATTCATTTTGGCAGCGGCATACCGAATACCGCCTGCTTCAACAACGGTATCAATTACTATTTTCACTTTTTCAGGTTGCGTATTTTCATTTTTAATAATGTAGATCAATTTTCTTCTAGTAGCCGCATCTATATTATTAAGCGTATAAATCAACGGAAGCGTTAATTTTTTCTCTTTAATATCATTGCCGGTTGGTTTGCCAATATCTTCTTTACCATAATCAAAAAGATCATCTTTAATCTGAAACGCAATGCCAACTTTTTCGCCAAATTGTTTCATCTTTTCAGTAGTGATAGGATCTTTGCAAGTACTCCATGCGCCCACCGCACAAGCAGATGAAAGTAGAGAAGCTGTTTTGTTTCTGATGATTTCAAAATAGATATCCTCTTTTAAATTTAGGTTGCGGGCTTTTTCAATTTGAAGCAATTCTCCTTCACTCATTTTTCTAACTGCTTCCGATAAAATATCTAGATGTTGATAATCTTGGTGGGAAGTGGAAAGTAGTAAACCTTTGGATAATAAATAGTCACCAACTAGTACCGCTATTTTGTTTTTCCATATGGCATTGATAGAAAAAAAACCTCTTCTTTCCAGCGACTCATCCACTACATCATCGTGAACTAGGGTAGCGGTATGAAGTATTTCAACCAGCGCTGCCGCTCGATAGGTACTTTCATTAATTGGCCCAACTAATTTTGCACTCAAGAACACAAACATTGGCCTTAGTTGTTTTCCTTTTCGCTTGATAATATATTTCATTATCCGGTCAAGCAAAGGAGTCTGACTTTTTACGGCATCAGTAAATTTTTTTTCAAAAATTTTTAATTCATCCCCTATAATCTTGTTGACAAAGTCCATGAGCAAAAAAAAGCAATATAATTCAGTATTCAACGGCTTCAAAGAAAATATTTTATTTTATTTGAAACCAGCGTCTTGTAGCAGTTTTAGGTAAAAAGCGTTTATTGGTGATAGTTATAAGGCCCAAATTGTTTAAAAAATTGCTCTTTTTATAAGAAATAGTTAAATATCCGACAAAAAAGTTTGCATTTTCAATATATAATGATAATTTCGTGTCTAATTAACCCCCTAGTTCAGCATTAAATAAATTTATATTATGTCAAGTAAAAAGTACCAAATAATTTTAGGGTTTTTAACTCTATTTTTAGCTACTACAAGTTTTGCACAAATGGGTGCAGGCTACAGTATTTTTGATTCTTCTGTGATTTCTGCTAAGCATAAGCCGCAGCACAATGAATTTTTGAATAACACCTACAATTTCCCAGCTATTCCACGTAATCAAGTGGAATTTGGTATTTCATTAGGTTCTATCGCAGTTAATGGAGATATTCCTTCTAAAGTTCCTAGTTTGGGTTTTGAAGCTCATCTAAGAAAAGCAATTGGATATACTTTCTCCTTAAGATTGCAATACACCAACGCTACTGCTTACGGTATGAATTGGTCGTCTAATGATAACTATCAAAGAGATCCAGCCTGGTTATCAGCTGCTAACGGTGGTAATTTAGGAACTAAAGGGTATAATCCAATTGTTAGAAGTTCTGCAGGTGCAATTACTACCTTAAATGGAGGTGCTCAGCAAGTAATTTACCAAAATTATAAAGCTAAAATTCAAGACATTTCTTTACAAAGTATAGCTACTCTTACCAATATCCGTTTTCATAAGCAAAAATCATCTGCATCATTATATGCAGGTGCTGGTCTAGGATTTGCTTTCTGGAATACTAAGGTGAATGCTTTAGATGCTAGCGGTAATACGTATGCTTCTCTTTTCTCTAGTATAAGTGGTGCAAATGTTTATTCAACTAGAAAAGATGTTTTAACAGCTTTAAAGGATGGAATGGATAACACCTATGAAACTCAAGCGGATCAAGGTGGATTGCGTACAGCGAAATCTGGAAGCAATTTAGTTAAACCATCTGCATCAGTTTTATTAGGAATTGAAGTTAAATTAAGTAAAAGAATAAATCTTGCCCTAGAAGATCGTCAAACATTTGTTAAGTCTGATCTAGTTGATGGACAACAATATCAAGCATTTCCTTATGGTGATGCTGCTAAATCAGGAGCATATGATTCATGGAACTTCTTGTCATTGGGTTTAAATATTAACGTAGGTAACAAAACAAAGACTGTTCAACCTCTATGGTGGTTAAATCCATTGGATTACGCTTACAGCGAGTTAAACAATCCAAAACACATGAAGTTGCCAAAACCAGTTTTTGCTGATACGGATGGCGATGGTGTTACTGATCAATTAGATAGAGAGCCAAGCACTCCAGCTGGTTGCCCAGTTGATACACACGGTGTAACAAGAGATACTGATGGTGATGGAGTTCCAGATTGTAAGGATAAACAATTAATTACTCCAACAGAGTGTCAACCAGTTGATGCGTCTGGAGTAGGTAAATGTCCAGATCCAGCTTGTTGCAATGAAATGAAAGATTTAATTTCTAAAATGTCTCTTAAGCCAGCTTGTCCAGTAGATTACCCAAGTATTACAATGAAATCTACTAAGTTGAGTAAAGATGCACAAGCAATGTTAGCTTCTGTTCAATCAAAACTAAAAAACAGTCCTACTTGTTCTATTACGCTTACAGCTTATCCAGCAGCTTCTAAGGCTCAACAATCTATAGCAGACAAGAAATTAGATGCTATTAAGAATTACTTAGTTGAAAAATTAGGAATTGGTGCTGATAGAGTTTCAACTGAAAAAAGCATTGGAGGAGGAGATCAAAATACAATTGATATCAAATCTAACTAAGCTAATCATTTTATATCAAAGCCCTCCCTCAAAAAGGGAGGGCTTTTTAGTGTCTATAATTTAGTTTATAAATTAATTATATTTAATATTTATTGTATATTTAAGTGATGTCTTATTATCTATCAAGTTTACCTTAATCGGGTAAAGTGTAGGCTAAATAATGATGCTGTCTTAGAGGATAAATAGAACATTTTGAAAATCTTAACGGCTAGTTTTTTGTCATCTTATAATTTGGGAAGATATTTGAATGAAAATCACTAATTTTGCACTCTTGTATGAGATTTTTAAAACTGTCTTTAATCGCTGTAGTCGTATTTTTTTCACTGGAATCTTGCAGTAAATATGGCAAAATCCTGAAAAGTAAGGATGTTAACTATAAATTGAAGATGGCGGATAAGTTTTATGTGGATAGAAAATATCGTCAGGCTCAGCAGTTGTATGAGGAGCTTTATCCTGTTTTTAAGGGCTCAGATAAGTTTGAAGAACTTTATTATAGAGATGCCTTTTGCTTTTATTATATGCAAAACTATAGTGATGCAGAACATTTCTTTAAAGGATTTTTAGAGGTTTTTCCAAATAGCAGTAAAGCGGAAGAGGTGGATTTTATGCATGCGATGTGTTTTTATAAGCAGGTGCCTAAAATTGATTTAGATCAAACCAATACAGGAAAAACGATAGGAGTGATGCAGTCATTTATTAATACTCATCCTGGCTCCTTGAGAAACGAAGAGGCTTCTGCGATCATTGACAAATGTAGGGCAAGAATGGAGAGTAAGGAATTAAGAGCGGCAGATCTTTATTATAAAGTTGGACAGTACAGGGCGGCAGCTATTTCTTATGCAAACGTTTTATCAAGTTTTCCTGATTCAAAACAGGGAGATATGTATAAGTTAAGTGTTATCAAATCTTATTTTAGATTTGCAAAAATGAGTATTATTGATAAGCAACCTGAAAGGTTTGAAAAAGTGGTCACTGAATATCAAGATTTTGCGGATCGTTTTCCAGATAGCAAATTACTTGCAGAAGCAAAAGAATTAAATAACTTAAGTCAAAATAATATTAAAGCAATACAATATGAGCAAATTAAGACGACAACTCAGCGCTAGTACGAGTAATGTGGTAGAGCCAAAAAGCCTGTTTGATTTAAAACAGAAAACTGGAAATTTGTATGAATCCATTGCAATCATTGCAAAACGTGCCAATCAAATTAATATCACTATTAAAGAAGAATTGCATAATAAGTTAGAAGAATTTGCAAGCCATACGGATAGCTTGGAAGAAATTCATGAAAATAAGGAGCAAATTGAAATTTCTAAAGCTTATGAGCGCATGCCAAACCCTTCATTGCTAGCTTCTCAAGAATTTGTAGAGGATAAAATCTACTACCGTAAAAATGAAGAAGATTTATTTAGCTAGTTAAACTGGTTAAATAATTAGCAATATTTTTTTAAATAAGATTTTATATTTTTAACGACGGTTTGAACCGTCGTTTTTTATGTTAGAAGGAAAAAAAATATTATTGGGAGTTACCGGAAGTATTGCTGCTTACAAAGCGGCGATACTGGTGCGTTTATTAATAAAAGCAGGTGCAGATGTAAGAGTAATATTGACCCCCGCTGCAAAAGATTTTGTATCTCCATTAACCTTATCAACACTTTCACGTCAGCCAGTTTTAATGGATCTAGTTCATGAAAATACTTGGGAAAATCATGTTTCTTTAGGAAGTTGGGCTGATATCATGTTACTGGCACCGCTGAGTTGCAATACGCTTTCCAAAATGGCTTCGGGTAGCTGCGATAATCTCTTAATGGCAGTCTATCTTTCAGCTACTTGTAAAGTGGCAGTAGCTCCTGCAATGGATGAGGATATGTGGCTTCATCCTGCTACAAAGCGTAACCTTCAAATAATCACTAATTATGGTAATATCGTCCTTCCTGTAGATTCAGGTGAATTAGCCAGTGGACTAATAGGAGAAGGGCGAATGATGGAGCCAGCAGTAATGGTAGATTGGCTGAAAGACTATTTTTCTAATGGAAAACCTTTAAGTGGAAAGAAGGTAGTGGTAACTGCGGGCCCAACCTATGAACCAATCGATCCTGTTAGATTTATAGGAAATCATTCATCGGGTAAGATGGGATTAGCCATCGCTTTGGAATTTGAAAAACTTGGAGCCGAGGTTACTTTGATTGTTGGTCCCAATTCATTAGATATCCCTGATTCCCTTAAAACGATTCGAGTTCAAACTGCAGCTGATATGTTGGAGGTTTGTAAATCTGTTTTTCCAACTATAGATATTACTGTAATGAGTGCAGCAGTAGCTGATTTTACTCCAACGAATACAAGCCAACAAAAAATTAAGAAGTCTAATTCAACGCTTTCAATAGCTTTAACTGAGACTAAGGATATTTTGAAATACCTAGGCGAAATTAAAAAACCAGGTCAATTATTAATTGGATTTGCTTTAGAGACTACTGACGAAGAAAATTACGCAAAGAAAAAGTTGGTTGAAAAAAATGCAGACTTGATCGTATTGAACTCATTAAATGATGAAGGGGCAGGATTTGGACTTGACACCAATAAAATAACTATTTTTGATAAGTTAGGAAATGCCCAATATTTTGATACTAAATCGAAAAAAGAGGTGGCTGTCGATATCGTAAATAGAATTATTCAACTACTGTAATATGTATTTCATCAGATTAGTACTTGTATTTTTTTTGTTGATTACTGTGCATTTTTTGCCTGCTCAAGAATTGAATGCTCGAGTTACTGTCAATAGCAGTCGGATTGGATCTACTGTAAATAAAAATGTTTTTCAAACACTACAAACTTCCCTCAATACCTTTATCAATAACCGTAAATGGACCAAGGATGTTTTTCTGGTGAATGAAAAAATCGATTGTAATTTTTTTTTAAATCTGCAAGCTACAACAGAAGCGAATGTGTATTCGGCTTCCCTAACTATTCAGGCAGCAAGACCTATATTCAACAGTTCTTATGCTTCCCCTATCATTAATTTCCAGGATGAGGATATTTATTTTAAATACATTGAATTTCAGCAATTAGAGTTTAATGAAAATAGAGTGGGAGGTACCGACCCTTTGTCCTCTAATTTAACTGCAATTTTTGCTTATTATGTTAACATGATTATTGCATTTGACTATGCTTCTTTTTCACCTCGAGGAGGAGATGCCTATTTCTTGAAAGCTCAAAATATTGTAAATAATGCACCCGAAACTAGAGGAATCAGTGGGTGGAAGGCTTTTGATGGCAAACGAAATCGATATTGGTTAGTAGAAAATATGATGAATACCCGTTATGCCATTTTGCATGATATTTATTATGGTTATTATCACTTAGGAATGGATAAAATGTTTGAAGATGAAAAATCTGCCAGAACTGAAGTATTAGCAGCATTAAACCGATTAAATAATTTCAATACAGATAATCAAAATACCATGATTAATCAGTTTTTTTTTCAAGGAAAGTCAAACGAATTGATAAAAATATTTTTGAAAGCTGATCAGCAGGATAAAATCAGGGCCTCTGATATTTTGCAAAAAATGGATATTACCAATGCCACTAGGTATAAAGAGGAATTACAAAAATGAGATATTTAATTTTTATTACAGGATTTTTTTTTATCGTAGGTTGTAATAATAAAACCAGTACACCCTCAGGTATTTTGGGAAGGGAAAAAATGCAATTGGTAATGTGGGATATGATTCGTGCTGAAGTATATACTGAGCAGTTTATGAAAAAAGATTCTTCCAAAAATATTCCTATGGAAAATCTACAATTGCAAAATGCAATCTTTTCAATTCATCAGGTTACTCGAAGTCAATACTATAAAAGTTACGATTATTATATTTCACATACTGACCTTATTAGAGTAGTATTAGATAGTATGTCTGCTAAAGCTGATCGGGACAAATATGACTTATTTAAACCTATAGAAATAGGTAAGCCGATTGAAAAATTTTCCATGCTTAAAAAAGCTGAAGTAGTTGGCCAATTCAACTATTTGTTTAATCCATTTCTTTATAGTAGTAAAAAATAAGTTTTCATCTTTTAAAAAAATGGGTAGTGCTTTTAATGTTGTTGATTCTATTTTAAATTCAAATGAGTTGTTGACTGTTTTTTTGAAAAAATTTATTCCATTTTGGGTATAAATAGAAAGGATCACCTTCCTCAATTTTTATTTTCGAAGAACAGTCTTATATTGCAATGTATAAAAATAATTGAATGAAATATCTGCCTTTAAATCCAAAAATTTTTACACAAAATCGTAAGCGTTTTGTAGAGAAAATGGACAAAAATTCCATTGCTATTTTTAATAGTAATGATGAATTACCTACCAATGCCGATCAGTTATTTAAGTTTAAACAGAATACTGATTTGATCTGGTTAACTGGAATAGAACAGGAAGACAGTATGTTGATTTTGTTTCCTGATAATCCTGATCCTAAATACAGAGAGGTACTAGTATTGGTACGCCCCAATGAATTAAAGGAAAAGTGGGATGGACATCGATTGCGCAGAAATGAAGCCTCTGCTATATCCGGTATTCAAACGATCGTTTGGTTGGATGTGTTGGATGGTTTGTTGCAACCTTGGATCCATTTATCAGATACCATTTACTTAAATACAAATGAGAATGACCGTAAAGCGAATCTTGTTCCGGTTAGGGATTATCGTTATGCCGAGCAGATGAAGCAACGCTATCCCTTGCATCAGTATAAACGAAGTGCTAAATTATTAAAAGACCTTCGTGCAATCAAGAGTCCTTTAGAAGTAGAGGTTATTCAAAAGGCGATCGATATAACTGAAAAAACTTTTAAAAGATTACTTCAATTTATTAAGCCAGGGGTTATGGAATATGAGATAGAGGCTGAAATATTACATTCCTTCTTATCTCAAAGAGCAACTGGACCAGCCTATAGTTCAATCATAGCTGGAGGAGATCGTGCTAGAACTTTACACTATATTGAAAATAATCAAGCATGTAAATCGGGCGAATTAGTGTTGATGGATTTCGGCGCTGAGTATGGAAACTATTGTGCTGATCTGACTAGAACTATTCCAGTCAATGGAAAGTTTTCTAGCAGACAAAAAATCGTGTACAATGCTTGTTTACATTTACATCACTATGCAGCATCTATATTAAAACCTGGTATTAGCATTGTTGACTATACTGAAAAAGTAGGTGAGGAAGCTACTAAAGTATTTCAAAAAATAGGTTTGTTGCAAAAATCAGACATTAAAAATGAAGATCCGGAAAACAGGGCGTATAGAAAATATTTATACCATGGTATTTCCCATCATTTAGGGATTGATGTACATGATCTGGGAACTAAATCCGAGCCAATAAAAGCAGGTATGCTATTTACTATCGAGCCAGGTATTTATATTGAAGAAGAGAAAATGGGTGTTCGTATTGAAAATAATTTCTGGATTACTCGCAATGGAAATCAAGATTTAATGAAAAATATCCCCATCACTGTCGAACAGATTGAATCTTACATGAAACGAAATAAGTAATAGTATGTAATCCAATCGGTAGGCTTAACCGGTATTTAAAAATGAAACAGATTCCCAATATATTTACTTTGTTCAACCTTTTTTTTGGGTGCATTGCTATTGTTTTGACCTTGCAAACAGAGAGTATCATTTTGTACTCCAACGAGGAGTTTACGAATAGTTTCAACATTCCTGAAAAAATGGCTATTGCAGCCTTTTTTATATTCGCTGCTGCAGTGGTAGATTTTTTAGATGGCTTTGTCGCTAGATTGTTTAATGTATGCTCCGAAATGGGAAAACAACTAGACTCCCTGGCGGATGTAGTTAGTTTTGGTGTTGCTCCTGGAGTATTTCTTTATCAACTATTACGCATCAGCTGGATGAGAGAACAAAATGGATTGGATATTCCGATGGGGTATCTTTTACCTGCATTTGTTCTTAGCTGTTCCTCAGCCTATCGATTAGCCAAATTCAACATTGATACAACTCAGCAGTATGCGTTTAAAGGGGTGCCAACTCCAGGGATAGGGCTTTTAATAGCTTCTTTTCCTTTAATGTTGCATTATGGAGGTGGACTAATCGATATCAATCAGTGGTTGATCAATAAATGGGTATTATATGCCTTGATCCTACTACTTAGTTGGCTGATGGTAGGAAATCTACCTATTATGTCATTAAAATTTAAGGATTATACCCTAAAAAATAACCTTCCTAAGCTAATTTTAATGGGTATTGCCGTAGTTAGTTTTCCGATTTTTCACTGGTTAGCAATTCCAGTTATTTTCATTGCTTACATTATTTTATCTTTGTTTTTCAAAAATAAATCAATCACATGATCTTCACTGCACAGGTTAAAGTAATGCCCTTAAAAGAATTGCTTGATCCACAAGGTAAAGCTGTATTAGGCGGCTTTAATAATTTAGGGTTAAATTCCATCAGCGATGTCAGAATCGGAAAAAATATTAGTCTTCAAATTGAGGCAACTACTATAGAGAGTGCCAAACAAATTGCTGAAGATGCGGCAAGAAAGCTGTTAGCAAATCCAGTGATGGAAATGTTTGAAGTGACGATTAGTTAATAAGAAAATATTAAAATCACCAGGGTGCAAAACAGTTAAACTACGTTTGCATGGATTTTCAATTTTTAAATTGAAGCGTTTTCAAATTTTCAAATTATGCTCTACATTGTGCCCACACCTATTGGAAATTTGGCGGATATGACTTTCCGGGCAATAGAGGTTTTAAAGTCGGTGGATTTAATTTTGGCTGAAGATACAAGGACATCTTCCGTATTACTTCAACACTACCAGATTCAAAAACCGATTACTCCTTATCATCAGCATAATGAACATAAGGTGATACACCATTTGGCTGAGCAGCTGTTGGGAGGTAAAACAATGGCGCTGCTAACAGATGCCGGTACCCCTGGGATTAGTGATCCCGCTTTTTTATTAGTTAGAGAATGCGTGAAGCAAGGGGTTAGGGTAGATTGTTTGCCCGGCGCTACAGCATTTGTTCCCGCACTAGTTAATAGCGGTCTTCCCATAAATAGTTTTTGTTTTGAAGGATTTCTTCCGCTCAAAAAAGGACGTCAGACTTTTTTGAAAAGAATGGCTACAGAGCAAAGAACCATGGTTTTTTATGAAAGCCCTGTTCGATTATTAAAAACGTTGACAGATTTTATTGGCTATTTTGGTGAAAGTAGACCATGTTGTGTTAGCAGAGAACTTACCAAAAAATTTGAGGAAAACAAAAGAGGAACCTTACAAGAAGTACATGATTATTTTGCTACTAAACCAGTAAAAGGTGAAATAGTTATAGTAGTGGAAGGTATGCAAGATGAATAAATAGAAAGATGATTGGTTTATTTAACTCACTCAATCATCCCTATTTAGAAACACTAATCTTCTTCTACGCATTCAGTTATTCGGTTATTCATTTATTTTATATAGTGCACTTTTAAAAATCATACCATGTATAAAATTTTTTTCTTTCTAGTTTTAGGAATTCTTTTTAGCATTTCAATCGAAGCTCAGCCTGGACGCTGGCAACAAAGAGTAAAATATACGATGAATATTGATGTGGATGCAAATACCAATCGCTTTACTGGTAAGCAAAAACTTGAATACACTAACAATTCTCCTGATCCTTTGAAAAAAGTTTTCTATCATTTATACTACAATGCTTTTCAGCCAAATAGTAGTATGGATGTTCGTAGTCGTCATCTAGGTAAAACTATTATTAATGGAAGACCTGACTGGGATCCAAGGGTCACAGACCGCATTAGTAAACTAAAAGAAGAGGAGATAGGCTATCAAAAAATAATTTCATTGAAAATGAATGGGGTTTCACAGCCTTTTAAATATGATGAAACCATTTTAGAAGTTACCCTTACTCAGCCTATTGCGCCTAAGTCTAAAGTAGTTTTTGAGATGGAATTCGAAGCACAGATTCCTATTCAAATTAGAAGAACCGGAAGAGATAATCCTACAACTGGGGTAAGATATAGTATGAGTCAATGGTATCCCAAAATCTGCGAATATGATATTGAAGGATGGCACCCTACACCCTATGTAGCAAGGGAATTTTACGGAGTGTGGGGAGATTTTGATGTTACCATTGCTATTGATAAAAGCTACAAGTTGGGCGGTACTGGTGTATTAGTGAATGATAAAGAAATTGGATGGGGTTATGATGAACCAGGTTCAGCATTAAAGCCTATTGAAAAGGCTAAGCGAAGCTGGCATTTTGTAGGAAATAATGTTCATGATTTTGTGTGGGCAGCTGATCCAGATTATATTCATCTAGTAAGAAAAATGCCCAATGGAGGTCCAACCTTTCATGTGATTTATAATTACAAAAACAATGACCCCAAAAACGATACTGCCTGGAATACAGTAGCCGATGCGGCAGTTTTTACTTTGCCTTATATAGAGTCTAAATTTGGCAAATATCCTTATCCCCAGTATTCTTTTATTCAAGGTGGGGATGGAGGAATGGAGTATCCAATGGCTACCTTATTAATTGGACCTAGTTTAGGTACTGTATTTCACGAATTGATGCATACTTGGTATCAAATGATATTGGGAACCAATGAAAGCATCAATGCTTGGATGGATGAAGGTTTTGCTGATTTCTCCTCTGCTCATGTGGCGGCTTTTTATCGTGATAATTTTACTAGAATAAAATACAAGAATAATCTTGCCTATATCAGAAGCCTTGATTCAGTTGCAGCTGTATTGCCTTTAGTGCTAAGTGGAAGTTATAGGTCTTATTATAACTTAGCAAAAAGTGATTATCAAGAACCCCTTACCACTCATTCAGATCATTTTGAAACCAATTTAGGATATAGTGTTTCTAGTTATTCAAAAGGAGCTGTTTTTATTGAACAATTAGGGTATGTTGTAGGGGCAGATATGAGGGATAAAATATTGAAAGAATATTATAATCAATGGCGTTTTAAGCATCCTAATGCTAACGATCTAATCAGAATTGCTGAAGATATGAGCGGGATTAAACTCGATTGGTATAAAGAGTATTGGTGTAATACAATTAAGACGATTGATTATGGAATAGATAGTTTGTGGGAAGAAGGAGGGGTTTCTAAAATCAGGTTGATAAGAAAAGGAAAAGTACCCATGCCCATTGATTTTCGTCTAACTTTTAAGGATAGTACTACTGAGATGCATTACATACCGCTTAATTTGATGTATGGTTCAAAATCTACTGAAAATGCAAGTGAACCAAGAGAAGAACATACCGCTTGGAAATGGACGCATCCTACTTATATTGTTGAATTTAAAAGAAGGTTGTCCGATTTAAAAAGGGCTGAAATTGATCCCTCAAAACGGATGGCTGATATCGATTTAAGAAGTAATTTATTACAACTTAATTGGTGATTGCCTTCCGTAAAATAATTTTAATTGAATCTTTTAATTGTATAAAAACCAATTTCCTTTAGGATAAATATCAATGGAGCAGATAATTATTCGGCGTGCTACAATTGCGGATGCTGTAAAGCTTTCTGCTATTTCAATCCAAACATTTTACGATACGTTTACCGGCACTTGTAAAGAAGAAGATATGACTGCTTTTTTGAAAGAATATTTCAATCTTAAACAAGTTCAAGCTGAATTAAGTAATGAAAATGATTTTTATTATCTAGCTGAACTGAATGGTAGAGTAGTTGGCTATTGTCGTTGGATGGAAGATTATACTAACTTTCCTCTGATGAAACAATGGAAGTCTTTGGAGTTGAAAAGGATTTATGTATTAAAGGAATATCATGGAAAAGGGGTGGCTCAACAATTAATGAACTTGGTGATCCAATTCGCTCAAAGTAATCAATATCAAGTGCTATGGCTGGGCGTTTGGGAAAACAATCACCGGGCACAAAAATTTTACGAAAAATATTCATTTGTTAACTCAGGGCATACCCACGATTTTCCAATTGGGGCTACACCACAAACTGATTGCTGGTTTTGGAAATTTTTGGAAACTAGCAGTGTAAAATAATTTTTCACAAGCTACTTATAGTGAATGGTTATCTGCCATAAAAAGCATTCACCGCTTCAATCCTATTGCTAACGTGCAGCTTTTCGTAAATATGGTATACATGTTTACGAACGGTTTGTGGACTGATAAATACTTTTTCAGCTATCTCTTTATAGAGTAGTCCTTTAGAAAGCATTTCAAGTATTTCTTTTTCTCGACTTGATAATAAATCAAGTGAATCATTAACCATTGATTTGTTTGAAGAATTTTGAAAATGGGTAACCACTTTTCTAGCTATTTGGCTACTCATAGGCGAGCCCCCATCTTGTAATTCTTTTATTGCGGTCAATAATTTATCAGGTGCTGTTTTTTTAAGTATGTAACCGCTAGCACCCGCACTCAATGCTTCAAAAATCTTTTCATCTTCTTCGTAAATGGTGCACATCATAAATAACACTTCAGTCATATTCTTTTTTAAAAGCTTTACGACTTCAATTCCATTGATGCCTCCCAAATTAATATCAATGAGAACAACCTGAGGTTTAATTTGAGGTATTTTTAATAAGGCATCTTCTCCACTATTATACGAACCAGCAAGCGAATAGCCGTCTGCCATTTCAATAATCTGTTCTAACGCATGGCGTATGTCATGATTATCTTCTACTATTGCTATTGAAATATCCATTTTTTGTGAAGTTCAATTAAATTTTTATATAAAACAATACCCTAAATGTAGTATTACATTAGATAAGTTGAAAAAGTTTATATGGCTACCTGTAGTAAATATTTATCGGTAAAGAAGGGGGAGTCAAATATTTTTTCGATTTCCCACACTCTTGGTTTACAGCCACTTTCGAAAATTTCATTCGCTAAATCTCCACCTTTCAAGCAGATGAGTCCGCTGGGTTTAGCACCCTTTTTTAAAAGAGGCTTGCTCCAGGTCCAAAGATCTTTAAGTGGGGCAACCGCTCTTGAAACCACTACATCAAATTTTCTGTTTTTAATATCTTCCGCTCTACAGTGCTGAGTGCTTAAATTCTGAAGACCAATTGCTGATGCTACTTCATTTACAACTTTTAGTTTTTTATTAATACTATCTACTAAATGAAACTGTGTGTTTGGAAAAAAAATAGCTAAAGGTATTCCAGGGAATCCTCCACCACAACCTAAATCCATAATTTCCATGCCTGGCATGAATTCAAATTGAGTTGCAATGGCAAGAGAATGGAGAACATGGTGTTCATAAAAATTGTCTATATCTTTTCTAGATATAACATTAATTTTTTCATTCCATTCAGCATATAAATCTTTAAGATGAGTTAATTGCTGTAGTTGAGTTTCTGTGAATTCAGTGAAATATTTTTGTATTATTTCCATGTTGATTAATAGTGTGTATTATTTCCAGCTTGCTCTAGGTTTCAAAAGTAATGTAATTGAAAATATGAAGTAATAAAAAAACATCCAGATATCTAATAATAGCAGAAAAGGGAACAGGTCTTTTTCATTCAGTCTTTTCATGCAGGGATACAAGATGATTAGCTGAATGATAAAACGAATTGAAAATACTAGTAAACTCCATTGCCAATTATAAAAAGCTACAGCAGCGATAAGTAAAGGGAAAAATAAAAAATGTGATAGTGAATAAAGTCCTAATAAAAACTGGTGTAAGGGTTTGTAATACTTTGCTGTGCTATAATGTCTTCTTTTCTGTTTTACCCATTGATTCCAGGTATTGGGTGAGTCACTCAAAGTAAAGGCTTCAGGGGAAATATTTATTCTAGTATTATTTTTTGTTGCTGCAGTATTAATAAATAAATCATCATCACCACTTGAAATATGATTAAAGGAAGAAAATCCTTTGTGTCTAAAAAAAATTGCTTTTTTATAACTAAGGTTTCTACCTACTCCCATATAGGGCTTTCCGGCTAATGCATAGGATAGATACTGGAGTGCAGTATGAAAAGTCTCCCATCGAATGAGTCGATTCAATAAACCTTTCTTTTTATGATAAGCACCATATCCTAATACAATTTCAGTTGAGTCATCATAACTTTCTTGTATTTTTTCAATCCAATGCTCACTAGAAGGAACGCAGTCTGCATCAGTTAGTAATACGATTTCATATTTTGCAGTTTTGATTCCAACACTTAATGGAAATTTTTTTCCAGGAATCATTTTTGCTTCTTGCTTTAATTCTACCACCTTCAAATGCTTGAAATTCCGTTCAAATTCTTCTAATAAATATTTACTATCATCAAATGAATTATCATTGACAACTATTACTTCATGAGTAGTAGAATAAGCTTGAACTAATGAGCCAGGAAGATTTTTAACCAGATTACCTGCTTCATCTCTAGCACAAATAATAACAGAAACAGGGTGAGTCTGTGTATTATTTTTAATAGCGGTTTTAAAAAAAGCTAAACGTGAAAAGAAAAAAAGGTAATAGAATATTTGAATGAAGGTGATACTACAAAGAATAACGAAAATAATCTCCTGCCAGCTCAGAAGAAAGTTTGATAGATTCATAGGTGCAAAAATAAGGGATATTGAAAGGTTAGTGCCTTTTTATAGAGTGAAACTTATCAAAAAATCGGAGGTAGTTTAGGTCAAGGTCTTCAAAGTCTAGTTGTGCTTGGCAGAACTGTGTAGGTCTATTTAATAAAATAAACAATATTTTTGTAGCCCTATTTCTTTAATGGGTAAAATCTTATGGCATCACTTCAATTTGAATTACAATATACCGATTCTCATTCTAAGGCAAGAGCCGCTAAAATGATTACCGATCACGGTGAAATACAGACACCTATTTTTATGCCTGTGGGTACTGTAGGTAGTGTAAAAACGATTACTCAGCAACAACTTAAAAACGACGTAAAGGCCAAAATTATATTAGGTAACACCTATCATTTATTTTTAAGACCGGGTTTAGAAACCTTGGAGGCTGCTGGAGGTTTACATTCATTTATGGGTTGGGATCGGCCTATATTGACTGACAGTGGGGGGTATCAGGTTTTTTCATTGGCTAACAATAGAAAAATAAATGAGGAGGGAGTGATTTTTCAATCCCATATTGATGGAAGCAAGCATTTGTTTACTCCAGAAAATGTGGTGGATACTCAGCGGATTATCGGTGCAGATATAATGATGGCTTTTGATGAATGCCCTCCTTATCCAAGTGATTATGGATATGCAAAAAAAAGTATGGAACTTACCCATCGCTGGTTGGATAGATGTATTCACCGATTGAACGAAACCCCCGATAAATACGGGTATTCTCAAAATCTTTTTCCAATTGTGCAGGGAAGTACTTATAAGGATTTAAGAAAAGCTTCCAGTGAATGGGTAGCATCAAAAAATGCCCCTGGCAATGCTATTGGCGGATTAAGTGTGGGGGAGCCGATAGAAATGATGTATGAATTTACTGCACTTTGTTGTGATATTTTACCTACTCAAAAACCAAGATATCTGATGGGGGTGGGTACTCCTTGGAATATATTAGAGTGTATTGCCCTGGGCATTGATATGTTTGATTGTGTAATGCCCACCCGTAATGGGAGAAATGCTATGTTATTTACTACACAAGGGGTGATTAATATTGATAATAAAAAGTGGGAAAAAGATTTTTCTGTACTAGATGACGGTTTCGATTGTGAGGTAAGTAATTATTATAGTAAGGCATACCTTCGACACCTGATTAAAGCAAAGGAAATGTTGGGACTTACTATTGCCAGTATCCATAACTTGGCTTTTTATCTTTGGTTGGTGAAACAAGCTAGAGAACATATTATTGCAGGTGACTTTAGTCAGTGGAAAGCCGAAATGGTTGTACGTTTACAGCATCGTTTATAATTTTATTAATTGTCTTAACCTCAATTTTTCAAGCTGCCTGATTTAGTTTAGTTTTGTTTAGATATCATACAATGAAAAAAATAGACAGCTACATACTGAAAAAATTTCTGACTACTTTTTTGTTTTGTTTACTCTTGTTTACTGCATTAGTGGTAGTGATAGATATAAGTGAAAAAACGAATGATTTTGTAAAGTCTAAGTTGCCAGTAAGTGCTATCATTACTGATTATTATTTTGGTTTAGTCCCTCGGATTGATGCAATGCTTTTCCCTTTATTTGTTTTTATTGCGGTTATATTTTTTACAGCAAAAATGGCGGACCGTTCAGAAGTGATAGCTATTTTAAGTAGTGGCGTTAGTTTTCGCCGTTTTCTTTTTCCTTATTGGTTAGGGAGTGTATTTTTAGCAATTTGTCTATGGCTGATTTACCAGTTTATTTTGCCCAAGGCCAATGCAATATGGGGTATTTTCGAAGCAAAATATGTTGATTATTCACCTACCGACACTAGGGCTTTTCCCCAGAATTATTATTTTAGATTGGATTCTAATTCCTATGCGGGTATTAAATATTATGATACGACTACCAAATCGGGGAGCAATTTTTTTATTCAAAAATTTGAAAATAATCGATTAAAGTATAATATTCGAGCAGAAAATATTACCTGGGATACCGCCTCAAAAAAATGGAAAATGAGTAATGTTTTTGAGCGTAGTTTAACCAATCAAAATGAAACGCTTACTCGTTATTCAACCCTTTTAATGTCTTATAATTTTAAACCGCTTGATTTACGAAAGGATGATTATTTAAAAGATCGACTTCCCACTCCTGAATTGAAGGAACATATTAAAAAAGAGGAGATGAGAGGCTCCGAAGGGATTAATTCACTATTGGTTGAAAGGTATAGTAGAGATGCAATTCCTGTGTCTGTTATAATACTCTCTATGATTGGTGTTTGCCTTGCCTCACAAAAAGTTAGGGGTGGTAGTGGCTTTCATTTAGCTATAGGAGTTATTCTAAGTATGGTTTATATTTTATCAGGAAGATTTTCGCTGGTATTTGCTACCAAGGGTAATTTTACACCATTTCTTGCGGCATGGCTACCTAATATAATTTTCGGTATCCTGGCCTATGTGTTTTATAGAAGAGCTGCAAAGTAAGGATTACCTATTTTTTTGACTATCCTTTTAAAATTTTATGATAGCTAGTAGCAATCCCTTTAATCAGCGAAGAGCTAAATCCTTGATGTTCCATTTCATTCAATCCTGCAATGGTGCAACCTTTAGGAGTAGTTACTTTATCTATTTCTTGCTCTGGATGAGTACCATTTTGTAACAATAATTCGGAAGCCCCTTTTACAGTCTGTGCTACGATAAGATTGGCAGTGTTAGCATCAAATCCTATTTCTATTCCACCTTGGATATTTGCACGAATATAGCGCATGGCATAGGCAGTTCCACAAGCACCCAATACAGTAGCTGCATCCATTAATTTTTCATTAATCATGGCTACTTTTCCTACAGTGGAAAACAATTCATTTACAAAATTAATTTGTGCTTCTGTTGCATTGCTATAGCTGATACAAGTCATACTTTGCTGTATGGCAACTGCAGTGTTTGGCATTGCTCTGAAAACAGGTATTTTCTTTTTAATGGTCGATTCAATTTCTTCCATGAGAACCCCAGTTACCACAGAAACCAAAATGTGGTTTGAGGTAAGTCCTTTTTTCAATCCATTTAATACTTCGCTTACCTGAAAAGGCTTAATCGCTAAAATAATTAATTCGGAATTTTTTATTGCTTTGTCATTATCAGTAGTCACTTGAACACCTTTTTTTGCTAGGTGTTGCAGGGTGGAAGTATTTCTTTTTGTAATCGTAATATCAGCAGCTTTACAAAACTTACTTTTAATCAAACCTTCAGCAATTGCACTTCCTAGGTTTCCTCCTCCGATAATCGCGATTTTTTTACTCATGGCGTCGATTGTTGTTCTATTGTATTAGAAAATTTTATTTCCCATCTCACCTAAAAAAATAGCAAGAAGGTCAAACGTAAATTAATAGCTTCAACTTTTTGGTGTTGACATCGATTGATGTTACAAGGCAGTCAAAGCTTGTTCAGATTCATGACCGGCTAAAAGATTTTCAATTGCTTGATCATACTTTTTACCCCATACTTTAATATCTCCCCAATTTTCATTATCAATCTCAATAGCACCTTCTGTAACTTTCCCTAAACACTCGAATGATGAGCTGGAGGCTTGTAAACTTGCTTCAAAAGTGGTTACTTGATTTGCGGCTACCGATACAATCACTCTACTTTGAGCCTCACCAAAAAGCCAGGCATCTTTTCTGAAATTTTTATTGGTACTAATTTGATATCCAAGATTTCTATTCAATCCACTTTCAGTGAGGGTAACAAATACTCCACCTTCACTGACATCATGGGCTGATAAAATTAATTGATCTTTTATAAGTTTTTCAATTACACGTTGTAAATCAAATTCTTCATTTAATTCAAAATGAGGTGCTGGACTAAACTCTACACCATGTATTTTATGAAGATATTCTGATGAATTGATATCGTTGCTACTCTTTCCAATTAAATAAATCGAATCACCTGAATTTTTAAAATCCATCGTCATTTTTTTATTCGGATCATCCAATAATCCAACCATTCCAATGGTAGGAGTAGGGTATACAGGTCCGTCAGGTGACTGGTTGTAAAAACTTACATTTCCACCGGTTACAGGAGTGTCAAATTTTACACAAGCTTCACCCATTCCTTTGATGGCATTTACAAATTGGTAATAAACCTCAGGATTATAAGGATTACCAAAATTTAAGCAGTTGGTAACTCCTAATGGTTGACCGCCACTACAAACTATATTTCTTGCAGCTTCAGCTACTGCTATCATCGCACCTTTGTATGGGTCTGCATACACATAACGACTATTACAATCAGTGGTTAAGGCAAGTCCTTTGTTAGTTGGTTTTGCGACTACAATGGCAGCATCACTTGGTTCATTGGTACTGCAAGTTCCAGCTCCTACCATACTATCGTATTGTGTATATATCCAACGCTTGCTAGCAATATTAGGTATTTGAATAAGCTGTTCTGCTATTTTCTTTAAATCATTTGGTGGCAGAATTTTAGCTGCATCAAATGCTGCAATATTTTCCATGTATTTTGGAACAGTATACGCTCTATCATAAACAGGAGCACCACCACCTAAAACTAATTCAACTGCTGGAAGCGTTGCTTCTAACTCTCCATTCATATAAAATTCTAGGAGACCACCATCGGTAACTTCGCCAATTTCACTGCAAGGAAGATCCCATTTTTCAAATATTTTAATCACCTCTTGCTCTCTTCCTTTTTCTACCACCATTAGCATTCTTTCTTGGCTTTCACTAAGCAGTAATTCCCAAGCTTTCATATTCTGCTGGCGCATCGGTACTTTGTCGAGATAAATTTTCATACCCGAATTTCCTTTCGCACTCATTTCGGCTGTAGAGCAAATAATTCCGGCTGCTCCCATATCCTGCATACCTACGATTGCACCTGTTTTAATAAGTTCCAAGCAGGCTTCTAATAATTTTTTTTCTTGAAATGGATCTCCAACCTGAACAGCAGGAAGATCTTCTACGCTGTCTGCAGTAATATTGGCCGAAGCAAAAGATGCTCCACCAATACCATCTTTTCCAGTAGCACTTCCAACGAAGAATACAGGATTGCCTTTTCCTTCAGCAGTAGCTGATATGGTATTTCCATTTTTTAAAATTCCCACACTCATCGCATTAACGAGTGGGTTGGTATGATAACATTCTTCAAAATAAATTTCTCCTCCAACTGTAGGAACTCCAAAGCAATTACCATAGTGACCAATGCCATGTACTACACCTGAAAGTAGATGCTGAGTTTTAGCCTCAGTCAAATTTCCAAATCTTAAGGAATTAAGCGAAGCGATGGGTCTAGCACCCATAGTGAAAATATCGCGGTGAATACCTCCCACTCCAGTTGCAGATCCTTGAAAAGGTTCGATAGCACTGGGATGGTTGTGACTTTCTATTTTGAATACAACGCCATATCCGTCACCAATGTCCATCAGACCAGCATTTTCTTCACCTGCTTTCACCAACATTTTCTTTCCCTCCCTTGGCAAGGTTTTCAACCATTTGATAGAGTTCTTGTAACTACAATGCTCACTCCACATGGCGCTAAAGCAGCATAGTTCAGTAAAGTTGGGGACGCGACCTAACTTTTCCTGTATCAAAGTAAATTCTTCTGCTGTAAGCCGAAGTTGTTCTGCGGTAGTAACGGTTATTTCCATAATTATATCAAAGTGCGAAAGTACAACCTGTATTTCTTTTTTAAAGGGCTGTTCAATAATATTTTAACTTATTTGTTATTATAATTTTTTCTAGGCTCAACATTAAGTGTTTAGAAGGGTTTTAGGCATGCGGATGATTGATTGATTCTAGGAGGAATAGGTTATCGAAAAAATGCATGAATGAATTAATTATCT
The DNA here is from genome assembly GCA_947380605.1 of Chitinophagaceae bacterium. GTDB lineage: Bacteria > Bacteroidota > Bacteroidia > Chitinophagales > Chitinophagaceae > Ferruginibacter. The sequence goes on along the minus strand of CANCRO010000022.1, from coordinate 9,101 downwards.
ATTGGTTATTATTGTGAGCGGCTAAATTTTACTACAGTTTCAAAAAATATATAATCTGTTCTCCAGTAAGTTAAAAAATATCACCATCTGAATTTATTAATTTTTTTTATAACATTAATATTTTAGACCATTTTGGTTAAAAAAATGGGTTAATTTTTTCCAAAATCTAATTTATGGGTAAATATTACCGTATTTTTAGAACTCAATCATAAAAACTATGCAATCATTACGTTTTAAAGCAATCGAAAACTTGCGGTCTAATACTGAAGTTACAGTAAAATCCTCAGTGAAGATTACGGGAATTTTTGGTGAAAATGTTTTTACCCTTAAAACCGCTCGTCAGTTTTTAAGTGATGAGGCATATAAAAGTTTAGTTTCTTCAACTAAGGGGGGGAAGAAAATTGATCGCAGCATGGGAAACCAAATTGCGAATGGTTTAAGAGCATGGGCTGAAAGTAAAGGGGTTACTCACTATACTCACTGGTTTCAACCTTTAACTGACCTTTCTGCTGAAAAGCATGATTCTTTTTTCACATTGAAAGGCGATGGAACTCCGATTGAAGAATTTGAAGGGGCAGCTTTAATACAACAAGAGCCAGACGCTTCTTCTTTTCCCTCTGGAGGTTTAAGAGCTACTTTTGAAGCACGCGGTTATACTGCATGGGATCCATCTTCTCCTGCTTTTATAATGGAAATTGGTAACGGTAAAACTTTATGTGTTCCTACCATTTATGTATCCTATACCGGTGAGTCACTCGATGCAAAAACACCTTTGATTAAAGCGCTTGTTGCATTGGATAAAGCGGGTGTAGAGGTTGCTCAATATTTTGATAAAAATGTCTCTAAGATTACTGCCACCCTAGGTTGGGAGCAGGAGTATTTTGTTATAGATGCCGCAATGGCGAATGCTCGTCCTGATATTATGATGACTGGACGCACTGTTTTTGGTCATTCACCTGCTAAGGGACAACAATTGGAAGATCATTATTTTGGTGCTATTCCAGAAAGGATTTATTCATTTATGCGTGATTACGAACAAGAGGCTTACAAACTGGGTATTCCTTTACGTACTCGTCACAATGAAGTTGCCCCTTCACAGTTTGAATGTGCTCCTATCTTTGAAGAAACTAATCTTGCAGTAGATCACAATACTTTATTGATGGATGTAATGGCAAGAGTTGCTAAGCGTCATAGTTTGGTAGTACTGTTGCATGAAAAACCATTTGCCGGAATCAATGGAAGTGGAAAGCATAACAACTGGAGTATTGCAACGGATACAGGAATTAATTTATTAGCTCCTGGTAAAACCCCTAAGACAAACTTAATGTTCTTGACTTTCTTTGTGAACACGATTAAAGCGGTTCATGATTATGCAGGATTATTAAGAGCCTCTATTGCTAGTGCGGGTAATGATCACCGTTTGGGTGCCAACGAAGCACCTCCAGCCATCATTTCAATTTTTATAGGAAAATATCTTACAGAGGTTTTAAAACAAGTTGAAACTAGAGTAGGAGGAAAATTTGATGAGCAAGATGAAGCGATGTTAAAACTAGATATTCATAAAACTATTCCAGAATTGATGTTAGACAATACAGATAGAAATCGTACTTCACCTTTCGCTTTTACAGGGAATAAGTTTGAATTCCGTGCAGTGGGATCTTCTGCAAATTGTGCTATTAATATGACGGTGTTAAATACGATCGTTGCAGAAACATTAAAGCAATTTAAAAAGGATGTAGATACTTATATTGAAAAAGGAGATAAAAAAGAAATTGCTATCATGCAGGTCATTCAAAAATATATTATAGAAAGTAAGTCTATATTATTTGAAGGGGATGGTTATAGCGAAGACTGGGCAAAAGAAGCTCAAAAAAGAGGATTAGCTAATGTTAAAACCACTCCATTAGCTTTAGATGAATATATTACGGATGCAACAAAAAAACTTTTTAAAAGTAACGATATCTATACGCATGCTGAGCTAGAGGCTCGTCATGAAATTATGTTAGAGGCTTATATTAAAAAGGTTCAAATTGAAGCAAGGACTATGGGCGAATTAGCTACGTCATTAATCCTTCCATCAGCAGTTAAATATCAGAATGTTTTAATAGAAAATATCAATGGACTGAAGGCTTCTGGATTGAAGGAGGCTTCTTATTCAAGCCAATTGAGGGTTTTGGAACAGATCAGTAACCATATCAATGCAATGAGTACCGGTGTACAGCATATGATTGAAGAAAGGAAAAAAGCAAATGTTATTACTGATACTAGACAAAAAGCTATAGCTTATTGTGACAATGTTAAAGGGAAATACTTTGATGAAATTCGCTATCATGTAGATAAATTAGAAATGTTAGTAGATGATACACATTGGCTTCTACCAAAGTACAGAGAGATGCTTTTTCTTAGATAATTTCTAGCAAAAAAATATTTAAAAACCCGGTTCATTTAAGTGACCGGGTTTTTAAATAGCGTATTTTTTTATTTAAATATTTGCTTTATAAAACTGAAGAAATTGATTGAATCTTTTATTTCTCAAGAATATCTTTTCAAAAAAAATAATCCCTACTAGGGCACATAATATACCCGTAATTACATCTAGTACATAATGGTGACTGGTATAAATTGCTGCCGCCCATATGCCTATTGCCACGGTAGCAAATACTATATTCACCCAACCTGTTTTGTTTTTTAGTCCAAAATAAAATACAATGATTGGGTAGGAAGAATGTAATGAAGGCATGGCAGCAAATATGTTTGAACTCTTTTCATATAAGTTACCAAATAATCGAATATTAAAATAGACATCAAACTTATTTAAGCCAGCTGTATTACCTAAAGTAGTCGGTATAAACTTAGCACCATTGAGCTGGTAATACCATGGTGGTGCAGCCGGATAAGAATAGTAAATGATAAAGCCCAATAAATTTACTAATAAGAAGGTTAATGAAAACTGTAGAAATAAATCTTTATTCTTAAAAAAAAGGTAGGTGGCAAAGGCGAGCGGAACAGGAATCCAACATAAATAAAAAATTCCAGCAACAATGTCTAATAGAGTACTTCCATTTAAGCGCCAGAATTCATTAGGAGTAATTATTTTACCAGAATAATTAAATCCGAAAATAGCTTTTTCATTTTCATACAGATCCTGAATATGTACCTCATTAAATTGATAATTGGGGAACGCTTTCATGGAATCAAAAATTATCCAGTAGATAATAAAAATAGAAAAGCCAATTATAAATTTTCTAGATGCAGAAGAGGTAAAAAAACAAGTATTAAAAATAGCGATCAATACCAATTGATCAATTTTGAACCCAATTAAAAAGTGGGAAAGTAGAAGGTAAATGATAGATGCGGTGAAAGCAATAAGTATACTATTGCGAGAGTACAACAGTTTTTTTGTCTGATTCATTAATTTTTATTGCTTTCTTTCGGAAAGTCAGATTGTAAAATAATGTCCCATAGAGATGAACTTACGCCATATCCTTTCCCTGAATCTTGATAGTGGTGAAGCATATGGTGCTGTTTAATTTTCTTGAGTATTGGGTTTTTAAAGTTGTGATGGTGCATTGCATAGTGCATCATGTCATATATCAAGTAGCCTAATAAAAAACCTGGAAAAAATGCGAATAGAACTGTTTTAGCTAGGAATAAAGAAAATAAAAAGTAAAATAGAGTAGCTAAAGGAATACTTGCAGAAGGCGGCATTACTAATCTTTTTTTATCTCTTGGATAATCATGATGTACACCATGAAATATGAAATGTATTTGTTTGCCAAAATCAGAACTAGGATGATAATGAAAAATGAAACGGTGTAAAAAATATTCGGTGATAGTCCATACCAATAAGCCTGCAACAAAATATCCCAAAAAAGTTAACAAGGCTAAATGGTTATCAAATGCTTGATAGGAAAAAAATAAAATAGCTGGAATGAATAAATAGAGTGGAACGGTATAATGAACCTTTGACAAGCTGTCAAAAATGTTATTTTTAAACAATTTGATGGAGTCTTCACTATTAGAAACGTAATTTTTTTTCATATTCGTAAGTATAATACAGTTTCTTTAAATTTTCATTCTTTCTTTGACTACTGATCTACTGATAGGATCTATACCATAAATATCTACATATTCTATGTTGGGTGTCCAAAATGCTCCACCATTAATTTTCAAATAGATACTGGAGAGTTCAGCCGTTTTTTGATTGATGTTAGTATAAAGATGAAATAGTTTGTCAGATCCCATCCTTAAATACATTTTAAATTTTTTATAAGAAACGAAACAAATTTCAAATTGATTTTCTGCAATTTTATTTGTTTTGAGACCATAGGCAAAGGTTTTTTGTATATAGCTTAACTCTTCCTTTTGTCCTTTTTCTTGGTAACGAATCCAAAATCCATGAATAGGGTCATCTTTATCAATATTACCATTATTGTAATTTAGTTCATAAACAATAGTGTTTTTATTCGGTGTGCGTTGAAGATAAAACAGTTGTTTACTATTACCAGTTGGAATAGGATAACCTATTTCCTGTGCAATGATATGGAATGAAATTCCGAATACAATATTAAAAATAAAAAATATTTTCTTTGCCATTATAAATTAAATATTATCTTTTTTGTCTAATGCTTTTTTAGCTGCTAGTAGCCTATTGATTGCTGTGATATTAGTAAGTATCGCTAGGATAGTTATTGGCAAAGTAAAAATAGTTATTGTTTCAAAAATCTCAAGGGAAGTTCCTGGTAAAATATATTTAATTCCACCACCTATAAAATGGCTGCTTATTCCACATAGTAAGGCCGAAAGTCCAGTTAAAATGACTCTTTCAGGGCGTTGCATTAGTCCGCCTTTATTCTCAATGCCTAGCCCTTCACTTCTAGCCCTTGTATAGCTAACCATCATAGACCCTATCAATGCAATAAAAGCAAATAGGGAACTAAGGAAATAATGATGAGCAATAAGGTAATAACAAATACCCATGAACATAATTAGCTCACTGTATCTATCCAGAACAGAATCGAATAAAGCGCCAAATGTAGAGCTCATATTCCCTAACCTAGCTACCTGGCCATCTAACATATCAAATAAACCTGCAAAGAGTATCAAAGCGCCCGCCCAACCAAGATAAGTAAAATCACCTCGGTTGCCTTCCTCAGCTCCAAGGATAAAAATGATGGCAACGCCTATATTTAGTAACAATCCAATAATAGTAATTCCATTTGGAGTGAATCCTATTTTTATTAATCCTTTTACTAATGGATTAATGATTGTATAAATTATTTTTTGAATATTATCTCTTAGTAATTTACCTTCCATTACTTTGTTTTTGTTAAAAATCAAATGCAACCCTTGTTCTAATCCCAATGGTAGAGATTCCTGGATGATCGAGATAAGACAAACGTTTTATAAGGTCAATCCTTGCAAATTTAAAAATATTTCCTACGCCTACACTTACTTCTATGTAAGGTTCTTTAGTTAGTGTGAAGGTAGTTGGATGATCCAGTGATATATCAGTAGGGAACTTTAAAAGATTGTTTGTTCTGGCAGGGTTATTTTCATCTCTTACACTTCCATATAATACTTTGGCACTAACTACCTCCCTTAACTTTAGTTTTTTAATTTTAGGAATTTTATTTAGAAAAAAGCCATTAAAATGAATATTTACATTACCTGCGGCGTATTGGTCACTAACAAACTCCATAAAATTCATTAAGTTATAGGAATCGAGTTGGTTAGAATAAGTTTGGTTGGCCCTGTGAATCGTAAGTAATGGAAAGGGGACCTGTCCAAAAATATGGCCACCTTCTATTGTGCCATCTACATAGCCTAATTGAGAAAGGTAAAATCTTTTTTCTATTCTTACGCTAAGGTTCTGATAATTGTATTCGCCTTTCAGTAGACCTTTTACACCGGCTACATAACGGATATTAAAGATTGGATATTTATTGATGATTGGTATTCTGAAATTTTTTCCTTGGTAAAACTGTTCGTTCGGGGCCCATCTAAATTCACCCGATAGTTCGGTGGTAGTAATATTTTTTAGCAATGAAAGGTCGGAAGTCTTTTGAAAAAAGATATCTCCAGCGGGAGTTTGTGTCCAGTTTTTAAAACCAATTGTATAACTGAGATTTTTTCCAAATTCATTTACATATTCGCCTTTTAGATAATTATTGTATAACCATTTCTTGTTATTACCTCTTTTAAAGGAAAGTAGGACGTTATCTTCTTGTACAAATTGAAGTTCTTGTCCCGGTATATTAGTGTCGTATTGATAACTAACTTTTAAATAGTTAAGTGGGAACGCATAAATAGATTTATGGTTGAACGAATAAGTGACAGCACTTAAAAATTTAAATTTTTCATCCTTGAAACCATAGGAAATAGCGTTGTCGAAATAAATAAAATTGCTGAATTTTGGTGTAGTTCTTCCTCCCAGTTTAATCTTTAATCCTTCTATTGGATTAAAGTTATAAAACGTATTCGTATTGCCTAATTCCCATTTTCCGAAAGAGTAGTAACCAGAAAATAAAAGAGAAACAATTTCTCCAAAATTTTTAAAGGAGCGCATATTTTTTAAACTATCTATATTAGAATACGCTTTAGCTTCTACTTGGGTAAGTGGATTATGCCGTTGGCCTAGCCAGAAACTATCTGCTGCTGAGGTGGTATTAATTTTATTTACAAGATCTTTACCCTTGTAAATGCTATCAGGAGCTGGAATATTAGTTTTGAAATTTTTAAAGGAAACACTTCTTTCTCCCATTATTCCACCAGAAGCATTTTGAGAAAGCGCAAACTCAGCCAACATATTACTTTTGATAAGATGGTACCTTCCATCAGTTGCCTTCTCAAAATCTTGATTAATTCTTAGTTCTCTTGCCCAATTAAGATTGGCATTTTTACTAATGGTCATGCTGATCTTTTGTACTCCATAATTTCCATCGAGGGTGATAAGCATATTACCTCTAAAAATTAAGTCATTTGGATTTCTTGGGGTAAAGTAAAGTTTAATCAACTTGATACCTTCTAGCTCAACAGTGTCGGTAATATAATAGCGGTAGAAGGAGGGGCCCATATCTGCAATAGGGCTAAGAAATTGTGTTTTTAAAATGTTTACATTGTTATCGTAAATATTAATATCACCATAAAGCATTTTAAGATATTGACTGATCCCATTCGCATCCAAAAAATCTCCATAAGTAACTTTTTTTTGTCCCTTAATGACTGTCTTATCTGCTTCAGGATTTTTACGAAAAAAGCGATCCGATAGTTTTTCTTCAATATAAATGGGTAAAAGAGATTTACCCTCAATACTTGTACTGTCAATATTCTCTAATATAAATTTATAGTTTTTGAAAAGCTTATTTTTAATAAGTTTTTCAGGCTTATTAGTTAAGGATAGCGACAGTTTTTCATATTGCTGGTATTGAACAAAATCATAAGATTCGATTTGATTCTTTTTTTTGTTTTCTATTACTAGATTAATCAATTCTACCGCAGGATTATCCCGATTTCTGTATTTTGCTCTTTTTCTAGTTTTTACTGTCACTTCCTGCATTGCATTGTCTTGCTCAAGCTCGATATTTACAATCTGTTCTTTACCGACAATAAGTTTTTTTGATATTTTTTTATAACCCGTATTTGAAAAATTAAGCGTAGTAAGTTTTAGGTTTTTAGAGACAATAGAATAACTTCCATCCGATCCAGTGGTAACCCCTTTACCTCCTTCAAAATAAATACTTACAAATTCTAACGGACGCATCGTTGCTGCATCTTTCACAAATCCTTTTACAATGGTTTGTCCTTTTGAAAATAAACTGCTCAACAAAAAAGTAGCAATCAAAATTCTTTTTGATATCGTATTAATCCAATTCATTTTTTGTCAACAGTTTTAAAAACATACTTTTTTTGCAAAGGGTAATTATAGCCAATGGCAACAGTTATAGCGGTAGCCATTTTAGCAAATAAATAGTGCACTCCAATTATTTTTATCAAAATACAAACTCCACAAGCATTTAATAAAAGATTTCCAATCCAAGTTAAAAAGTACCTTTTACCTTGCTGAATAAAAGGTATTTCTGGGGTGTTAAAAACCCAAACCCTTCCTATTAGAAAATTAATCATTCCACCTAAAATGGTTCCAAAGATACTGGCTAAAACAGCGTCTATTTGAACAATTTGTTTTAAAAAAAAAGTAAAACTAAAATCAATAATGGTAGCAATGATCGCAGCGATGTTTACTTTTATAAATGTCTTCATATTAGGCAAATTTGTTCAATAATGTAATGCATAAATGAACAAAAGCTAGTGCATAAAAACCTGCAAGTAGATCATCGGCCATTACTCCCCAGCCCTTTGGTAATCTTTCTAATTTTCTTACTCCCAAAGGCTTTGCAATATCAAAGAATCTAAAGGCAATCAAACCAATTATTACATAAGTAATATTTTGGGGTACAAGTAATAGGGTAATTGCCATTCCTGCTACTTCATCAATGACTACTTTACTACTGTCTTTGCCCCAAATCACCTCCACTTTATTGGCACTCCAAATACCCATTCCAATGATTAATAGTGTACTAAAAAAGAGCCAATTATTTTTTTCAAAATTTTTAGGAAGTAAATACCAACCGATACAATAAATTATAGCTGCAATTGTTCCACCTCCTTTAAGTTGGCCAATCCCTAGAACAGATGCAAAGAGCTTATGGAATTTTATCATAATCAATTAAGAATTTGATACCTCTTATTCCGCCCCTGTTGGTCGAGTCAGAACTAGTTTTTACTCTTGCAAAAGTAGTGAAGGTAATTTTATACTATCCTTATTTATAACCCTTTTTATTAGAATTTTAATATTGATTTAGATAATATTATATATTATAACCATTTATTTTTTTTATACCAACTAATCGTATCTTCTAACCCTGTTTGTAAATTATATTTTGGGATAAAATTTAAGTCTTTGTTAGCCTTGTTTATATCACAAACCCAATTAATAGCAGCCAGTTCATGAAGTTTTTCACGATTAATTACGGAAGGTTTATTCAACCAGCCATTCACTTTTTCTAAAAAAAATGCTAGCGATTTTACTAAAGGCATAGGAA
>CANCRO010000021.1 GCA_947380605.1 Chitinophagaceae bacterium | reverse complement strand
ATGAAATTATTACAAGATAAAGTCGCGATTATTACAGGCGCTGCCAGAGGAATTGGGGAAGGGATTGCATTAAAATTTGCAGAACAAGGGGCTAATATTGCCTTCACGTATGTAAGTGATAGTAGCGCAGTTAAAGCAAAAGCGCTAGAAGATAAATTAATAGCAATGGGAGTAAAGGCCAAAGCTTATCAAAGTAATGCAGGCGATTTTGCAGCTTGTGAAAACTTTGTCAACGAGGTAGTAAAAGAGTTTGGTCAAATTGATATCTGTGTAAACAATGCAGGAATTTCTAAAGACAATTTGTTATTGCGCATGACACCTGAGCAATGGGATGATGTGATGCAAACCAATTTGAAAAGCGTATTTAATATGACTAAGCAAGTAATTCGACCTATGATGAAAGCCAAATCAGGGAGTATTATCAATATGAGCAGTGTAATTGGCGAAATGGGTAATGCAGGACAAAGTAGTTATGCTGCAAGTAAAGCGGGGGTAATAGGCTTTACTAAAAGCATTGCAAAAGAAATAGGCAGTCGTAATATTCGTTGTAATGCAATTGCTCCTGGATTTGTAGAAACAGATATGACAGCTTATTTAAAAGAAGGAGAAGGGGCAGACAAATACAAGACAGGCATTCCGCTTGGAAGATTTGGCACTGCGGAGGATATTGCTAATGTTACTTTGTTTTTAGCAAGTGAAATGAGCAGTTATGTTACCGGTCAAGTGATCAGTGCTTGTGGCGGATTGAATATTTAATTTTTTGATTATTATGGAAAAGCCGCCAACAGATTAGTTGGCGGCTTTTATTATTTAAGCATTTGAAATAATGATATCATCAAAAAAAGTTACTTGACCAGTTGTGATGTCATGGGTTCCACCGACAATTCCTATTTCACCTTTTTCAATCATTTCTTTTAAAATAGGGCTACGTTGTAAAATTGATTTAACTGTTCGCTGAACGTTTATGACCGCTACTTTTTCTACAAATTCATTGTTGCTTGAGTTTCTATTTTCTGCTGTTGTTAATTCATCATCAACTGCTGGACGAATCTTAGAGAGCAAGGAGGTGAGGTTGCCCATTTCAACATGGTCGCAGGCTCCTTTTACAGCACCACATTTGGTATGTCCTAACACTACTATAATTTTTGATCCAGCGACTTTGCATCCAAATTCCATGCTACCTAAAATATCTTCGTTAATAATATTGCCAGCAATACGAACACTGAAAATATCGCCTAGCCCCTGATCAAAAATTAATTCAGCAGAAGTTCGACTATCTATACAACTGAGTATTACTGCGAAGGGATGTTGACCGTCTGAAGTGTCATTCGCTTGTTGTAATAGATTACGATTTACTTTTAAGTTATTTACAAATCTTTTGTTACCATCTTTTAATAATTCCAAAGCCATTAAAGGAGTAATAGCGGTTTGCATTTCTTTAGTTAGCGTTTTCATTTATTTACTTTTAATTGTTATTAAATGGAATGTTATTGAATACTACTATTTGAAATTGATTACTGTTGCTTGTTGCTAGCGTTTGTGCCATATATCCACCCTCCATTTTTATGTTTTTATTAAAAACATATCCTATTGCTCCATATAAACGATTTCTATCGAAAATATTCTGTTGAGCGTTGATGAAAATTTCATTATAGGCGGATAAGTAAAAAGCATTTTTTTCAATTTTCGGTTTATTAATAGGAATATTAATTCCTAAAAAATATCTAAATCGCATTTGAAAATCCTTGGGTAAAAAACGTTCCTCTATTCTATATCTGTGTTGTAGAAACACTTTAGTAAAACTTTGTTTAGTTATAAACTGCTGATATATTCGGTGTTCGTTAGTCCCCACTTTTTCATTTGAATTGGATATATACTTTTGTGAATTGATAAACCCATAGCCTAATAAAATATTATTATTATTTTCCGTAAGGTTATAACCAATGCCTGTTCTTACAATCAGTTGATTCACATCCCCTAAAAAATTAAAGTTTCGGTACTGCAATTCATTGTGCCAATTCCATTTGTTATTTATTTTTTGATTACCAAAATAAATAAGCCAGTTACCTACATTGTTTTTTTGGGCACTGATTGTAACGGTTAACAAAAGAAAAAATATCGTTAAAGTGAAATAAGCTTTTTTGGGCTTCATATTAGGGCGCAATAAAATTTATTTTTTCCACCGTTATATTTTTTGTCTTTGCATTTATTTCATAGTTTTTTATCAATTCAATTACATCATAAGCAATAGATTTAGACATAGAGCAATCAATAATTACTTTTGAATTGGCAGGAATAGCATCTAATACATTCATTACACTGGCCTTGTTAAAAAAAGAGACTTCTTGTGCAAGTTCTATATGATGGACTTCTTGACCATTTTCAGTTTTTTCTGTGTCTTTTAAATGGTGTGAATTACGATAGCTATGTCGAAGGGTATAGAATATACCAAAAAGTAATCCTACAGTAATTCCTTTTAATAAGTCGGTCGCTAATATTGCAATGACAGTAGCTGTAAAAGGAATAAATTGTTCCCATCCTAATGTATACATTTCTTTAAAAAGACTTGGTTTAGCTAATTTGTAACCTACCATTAAAAGGATGGCTGCTAGACTGGCTAATGGAATCATATTTAAAATACTCGCAATAGTGATAGCGCTTAGTAATAAAAAAACACCATGAAGTATTGCAGATAATTTTGTTTTGCCGCCAAAGGAAATATTTGCTGTGCTCCGAACAATGACTTGGGTAACCGGCAGACCACCTATTAATCCCGAAACAATATTCCCGAGACCTTGAGCTTTTAGCTCTCTATTGGTAGGTGTAATTCTTCTATCGGGGTCAAGTTTATCGGTTGCCTCCACACAAAGTAGTGTTTCTAAACTTGCTACGATTGCTATTACAATGGCGATTTTCCAAACTTCAAAATTTGCAAGGGCTGAAAAATCGGGAAAAGTAAATTGGCCGAAGAAAGCTGCAATTGAATCTGGAACAGGCACCGCAACAACTTGTTTTGCATTTAAGCTAAAGTCAAGAATTCCCTTTTTGAATAAATTAAATAGAACAATACCGACCACGACCACTACAAGGGGGCCATTGATGATATTGAAAACTTTACTTTTTTTACTTAATACTTGATCCCATAAAATAAGAATTGCCAGTGAAATTAAACCAATGAGTAAGGCGCCAGGTGTAATGAAATCGAATGCTTTAGAAATTTCAGAAAAGGTATTTTGTCCATCTGCCTGAAAAAATTCATCATCACCAAATGCATCTTTATCCCAACCTACTGCATGGGGAATTTGTTTTAGAATGATAAGGAGGCCAATACCTGTGAGCATTCCTTTGATGACAGAGGAAGGAAAAAAATAGGCGATGAACCCTGCTTTTGCAAATCCTAAAATCAATTGAAATACCCCAGCAAGAAATACTGCTGTTAAAAATGCTGGCCAAGATCCACCTAGTGTTGCTATAGCGGTTAAGACGATTACAGCTAATCCAGCTGCGGGTCCGCTTACTCCCAAAGGAGAGCCACTAGCAACACCCACAACAATACCTCCTACAATACCTGCAATTATACCTGCAAATAGAGGGGCGCCTGATGCTAGAGCGATTCCAAGACATAGTGGAACAGCAACAAAAAAGACCACAATGCTTGCAGGGAAGTCGTTTTTAAAGTTTTTAAATAAGTTCATTTCATTCATGATATATCGTTATAATAATTATTTAATTTTTTTGATCAATTAGTCTTTTCTACTGTAATAAAGCCGGATTTATTTTTTTTCTACCAGATAATATTTTGGTAGTTCAGAACTATCGTTTACCGTAGCATCCAAGTCATTTAATATTCCGTTTTTTACATCGTACACTAATCCGTGTACAGCTAATTTTTTCTTATTCAGCCATGCATTTTGTACAATAGAAGTTTTAGTAAGGTCAAATACCTGTTCAATTACATTGAGTTCTACCAGTCGATTGGCTCTCAGCTCTTCACTTTTAATGGCATCAAGCTCGCGTTGGTGAAGTCGGTAAACATCTTTGATATGCCGAAGCCAATTTTCTACGATTCCTAATGGTTTATTTTCCATTGCGGCTAAAACACCGCCGCAACCATAATGGCCACAAACAATGATATCGGTTACCTCTAATATGTTCACTGAATAATCTAAGACACTTAACATACTCATGTCGGTATGAATGACCATATTGGCAATGTTACGATGTACAAAAATTTCTCCTGGTAATGTACCGGTAATTTCATTTGCAGGAACTCTGCTATCGCTACATCCAATCCAAAGAACAGGAGGTTTTTGCCCTCTTGATAATTTTTCAAAAAAATCGGGATCTTTTTCAAGTGTATCATTAACCCATTTTCTATTCCCTTCAAATAATTTTTCGTATGTTGATTTCATCTTGTTGATTTTAAATATTATTAATTGATTATAAATGCGATTAGAAAAATTGATTTGTTTTAAAATTAATTCTGGTTATTTTGAATACATTATTTCTCTTGATTTCAATTATTTAGAACTCAAAATATTTAATCTTGACTGAACTCGAATCTTTCATTGATGCCACCCACCTAACCATTCACTGCGTTGAATTAGCTGCGTTGAGTATGACAAATGTAATGTGAAAAAACTTTATAATGCTTTGGGAGGCTGTAACTCTTGATCCTGATGCGGATGGAGGTTTAGTTGAGTGTTAAAACAGAAGAATTTTTCTCTGTCTGATAATTCAAAATAGTTAATTAAACCAAAGGAGCCTTTAGAAAAATATTTTTCGTCCTCTATTTGATTTTTTTCTTTCGATTCTTTTTCGGAATTTTCTTCATCTGATAAAGAGCTAGAATACTTGACATTTTCTTTATTGTAATTGTTACAATAATCAATAATCGTCTCAACAATATTTAAGTGGTTAAGACAAATAGTAAGAAATAAAAATATGATAATTAGCTTTTTCAGGATGTGAAGATAAAGAGAGGGATTAAATTGTTTCGTTAATTTTTTGTTAGTTTTTAAATTTTTTGATCAATTTCATTACACAAAGCATTAAAAATATCTTCAACACTTCCTTCTCCTTTTATAGTAACTACTTTATTAAATTGGCTGTAATAATCAGCCACTGCTGCAGTTTTATTATGATATTCAACAATTCTTGCCTTTACTACCTCTTCATTGGTGTCGTCACTTCTTCCACTTGTTTCGCCTCGCTTTAATAAACGGCTCATCAATTCTTTCTCTCCCACTTCCATGGCAAGCATCATTTTGATAGAAGTGTTTTTTAACTCCATCAACTGATCTAGTGCAGCCGCCTGTGCAGAGGTTCTAGGAAATCCATCAAATAAAAAACCTTTCACCGCTGGATTATTTTCTATGGCAGAACGAATCATTCCTATCACTACAGCATCTGGCACTAACTGACCTTTGTCCATAAAATTTTTAGCTTCCATTCCTAGCGTGGTTTGTTGGGCTATTTCTGACCGCAGTAAATCACCGGTGCTAAGGTGCTTTAAACCATATTTTATAATTAGCTTTTCACTTTGAGTTCCTTTTCCGCTGCCCGGAGGTCCGAAGAGTATTAGATTTAACATATATAGTTGCTACGGTTGATAAAAAACAAAGATAAATGATGAACCTTATAAACCGTTTAACATTTATATTTATTAGCTGAATTTTTTTCATCAACTTTGTACTATTAATTCATTATCGATTCCATGACCACCATCAAATTATAGATTAAATGATGCATTTTTCAACTTTTTACAAATCAAACTGTTAACTTACCAAGATCCTAACCAATGATGAAAAAGCATATGAAAAATTCAATTTATATTTTAACTGTAATTATATTCTTAGTGATAGGATGTAATTGCTCATTCAACAATAAAATTGCCTCTACCGTGGATAACAACCAAACAACCAGTGATTTCCATTCCGATTCGGATACTACTAAGCTCCCTCTAAATAATGAGGAATGGAAAAAGATTTTACCTGCAGACGTGTATGCCATTGCCAGAGAAAAGGGGACTGAAAGGGCCTTTACTGGTAAGTATTATGAGCATAAGGAAGTAGGTACTTATTACTGCGCAGCATGCGGCCACCCTTTGTTTACCAGCAATGGAAAGTTTGAAAGCAATTGCGGTTGGCCTAGTTTTTTTGAACCTATCACTAAAGGAAGTATCCTTTATGCTCCTGACAATTCTTATGGGATGAAGCGCACAGAAGTAATGTGCGGTAGGTGTAAATCTCACCTTGGTCATGTTTTTGATGATGGGCCTCCACCAACTGGTCTCAGGTATTGTATTAATTCAGTGATATTAGATTTTAGCGCTGCAAAAAAAGCTGAAAAAAATTTTACTAAATAAAAATCACACGCGTATAATGTAAAGATTATTAACTGGACTTTTAGTTTGGTCAGTTCCTCTATATTACGCAACTTCATAGTCTAAATATAGCTTCATGAGAAAGTCGATTATCATCATGGCATTACTAATTGTTGCCAATTATTTATCTGCGCAGAAAATTACTACCAGTCAATTTAGCAACTTGAAACCGCGAAGCATTGGTCCTGCCGGAATGAGTGGTAGGGTTACTTCTATTGATGCGTTGCATAGCAATCCTGATATAATTTATTTGGGTACCGCATCAGGAGGCGTATGGAAAACTGAAAATGGCGGAAGTAGTTGGCTCCCAATTTTTGACGATCAACCTATTTTAAATATTGGGGCAGTGGCTATTCAGCAATCTAACCCTTCTGTTTTGTGGGTGGGCACTGGAGAGGGAAATCCTAGGAATTCTTTAAACTTAGGTGGTGGCATTTATAAAAGTTTAGATGGAGGAAAAACTTGGCAATTGAAAGGCCTAGAAAAAACGAGCAATATTCATAGAGTAATCATTGATCCTACAGAGCCCAATACGGTTTATGTAGCAGCAATTGGAAATCCTTATGCAGAACATCCGCAGAGAGGCGTTTATAAGACTACTGATGGTGGAAATAGTTGGAAATTAATTTTGCATACCAATGATACTAGCGGCTGTGCTGAATTAGTAATGGATCCAAGCAATCCAAATAAGTTGATTGCAAATATGTGGCAGCATCGTCGTACTCCGTATAGTTTTAAAAGTGGCGGTCCAGGAAGTGGTTTATATATGACCTATGATGGAGGAAAAACTTGGGAAAAATTAGGTAAAAAACAAGGTTTACCAGCCGGTGATTATGGTAGAATAGGCATTACGATATCTAGCAATCAGCCCAAGAGGATTTATGCTTTAGTAGAAGCTACTAAAAATGGATTGTATAGAACAGATGATGGAGGATTTAAATGGGAGTTGGTGAATAGCAATGCTGTTGATGTTACCAATCGACCATTTTATTTTCAAGATATTCGGGTAGATCCTTTGAATGAAAATCGTTTGTATAATATTAATCAAATGATTAGCATGAGTGAGGATGGGGGTAAAACATTTCAAAATGTGATTCCTTATGCAGGCATTCATCCCGATCATCATGCTTTTTGGATTCATCCCACCAATCCTAATTTTATTATTGATGGAAATGATGGAGGAATTGGTGTGAGTCGAGATCGTGGGCGCACTTGGAAATTTGATGAGCAATTACCAGTTGGTCAATTTTATCATATTAGTGTAGACAATGAATTGCCTTATCATTTAATGGGTGGTATGCAAGATAATGGAAGCTGGCGTGGGCCTGCTTATACCTGGATGGAGGGTGGAATTAAAAATTTCTTTTGGGATAATATTTGGGGTGGTGACGGTTTTGATATGTCGCCTGATCCTCAAGACGCTAACTGGGTATATGCCATGTCGCAAATGGGTGGATTGGGTAGATACAATATAGCAACTGGAGAACAAAATAGTCTTCAACCACCAGCCTTGGATGCTAAAACTAGACTTCGTTTTAATTGGAATGCTGCTTTTGCGCAGGCTCCAGATGATGCAGCAACTGTTTATTATGGAAGTCAGTTTGTACACAAAAGCACTAACAAAGGAAATACATGGCAAACTATTTCTCCAGATTTAACGACCAATAATCCGGCGCAGCAAAAGCAGGATGAGAATGGAGGATTGTCTTTAGATATTACCGGTGCTGAAAATTATAATACTATTTTATGTATTGAGCCTTCTACTAAAGATAAAAATATTATTTGGGTGGGTACAGATGATGGTAATGTGCAGTTAACAAAAGATGGAGGAAAAACTTGGACTAACTTTCGTGGTAAAATTCCAGGAATGCCGGTGGGGTCATGGATTCCGCAAATAAGGGCTAGTCGATATCAGGAAGGTGAGGCAATGGTAGTGTGCAATGATTATAGAAGAGGAGATTTTAAACCGTATATTTTTAGGACAACTAATTTTGGACAATCATGGGAGCAAATATTAGAAAGTACTACCGTACAAGGATATGCGCTTTGTGTTCTGCAAGATCCCGTTCAGCCTAATTTAATTTTTGTTGGAACCGAAAAAGGGCTTTGGGTAAGCTTTGATAAAGGAACAAGTTTTGAACAGTGGAAAAATGGTTATCCCTCAGTTTCTACTTATGACTTGGCGATTCAAGAAAGGGAGGCAGATCTTTGTATTGCCACTTTTGGAAGAGCAATTTATGTTATGGATGACATTCGGCCTTTAAGAAAATTTGCAGCAAATGGAGGAGGTGCTCCTAAAAAGAAACTAGTAGTTTTTGAAGCGCCAACTGCCTATGAAGTTCAGTTTAAAAATAAATTGGGTTATGATTATAGCACTTGGGGATTGTATGATGGTAAAAATAAAAGTCGCGGTGCCTCCTATTCATTTTACATTCAACCTTCTGCTAAAAAAGATACAGCCAAATCTTCTAAGACAGATTCAGTTTGGGTGAAAATTTATAATCCACAAAATGAATTGATAAGAACGATGCAAATAAAAGCAGATACAGGGTTTAATAGAAATTATTGGGGTTTTGAAACAAAAGGTCTTCGCAGGCCAGGTTCTCCAAAACCAACGGCTAGTTCTGCAGAGCCACTAGGAGATATGTCAGTTTTTCCAGGTACCTATAAAATGGTTATCTCATTAGGAAAAGAAGCAGACTCTACGATGATTGTTGTACAATCAGCTCCAGGGCAACCGATATCAAAACAAGTATATGATTCAAAAGTAGCTGCATTAAATAGGCTTGAAAAAAGCACGAGCAAGGTGGTAGAAATTGCTGATCGTTTAACAGAGGCAGATGAAATCATTGCAAAGGTGGAAGCTCAATTAAAGAATATAGAAGGCGCTGAAGCAGATAGCTTATTAAAACTTGGAAAGGGAATGGCCGATTCAATAAAAAAGATTCGCAATTTTATTTTTGGCACTCCTCATGAAAAGCAGGGCTATGGAGGACCTTACGAAGTTACTGTGAATGGTCGTTTATATGATGCTAAGGGAGAAATACTAGCTAAAAATAAAATACCAGATGTTCAGGAATTTACATTAATTGAAATGGCAGAAAAAGTAGTTGTAGAAGCGGTACAAAAATCCAATTCGTTTTTTAATAGTCAATGGAAGCAGTACCAACAAAAAGCGGATGCTACTCCGATGAAAATTTTCAAAGATTTTAAAGAATTGTAGTAAAAAGAATAATCAGTAAAAAAGTAATTTCACTTTTTACAGGAGCGTATTAATTTTTGCAATTCAAAAATATGAATGGCTTCAATGGGGCTTTGCGAAGGGTATTGCGAAGCGCAAGCGGGTTATGAATTACCTTGTATTTATTAAGGTCCAAGATTTCATGAGCAATTACTAGATTATTAAGTCGCTCGGTAGTTTGAAGTATTTCATGCAGCCAGTCCACCGTTTCTTCAATTGCTTGGGGACTAAGCAGTTCTTGTTTAAACAATACCAATAAATCTCTATTTGTTTTGTTCATGAAAATATTTTTAAACTGCTGTTATTTAACACCTAGTATCCTACAAACCCTCTTTTAGCTGGACAGCCACATCGGCTATTTTTTTTAACAAGAAAGCAGGATGACATCAAAACCGAAACCATCAAAATTCCGAAAAACGCAACGCTACAATAATGTTTCATATTCCTAATTTATCAAATTAAACTATTTTCACCAATATTTATTGTGTTAGTAGCATGAATGATAAGCAAGATAACCATTTTTTAAAAAAAAATAACATTTTAGTCGTACCGCTCGACTGGGGATTAGGACATGCAACCCGTTGCATACCCATTATTCAATCTTTATTAGAAAACAATTGCCAGGTATACATTGCAGCAGAAAAAGGCACCAGATTTTTATTAGAAAATGAGTTTCCGCAATGCAAGTTTCTTCCATTAAAAGGCTATCGAATTCGTTATAGTCGGCAAAAATTTTGGTTTTCAATTAAAATAGCGCTTCAATTACCTAGCATATTACTTCGTTGCTTTCAAGAACATCGCTGGTTAAAAAAAGTAGTGAATGAATTTTCTATTCATGCAGTAATTGCTGATAATCGGTTTGGATTGTTTCACTCTACTATTCCTTCTGTTTACATTACGCACCAGTTGCTTATCAAAACAGGAGATCGATTTTCCGAAAAAATACTGCAAAAAATTCATGGCTGGGTAATAAAAAAATATACGCATTGTTGGGTTCCTGATTTTGAAGGAAAGGAAAATATTGCAGGCGAACTTTCTCACCCAACTGTGGTGCCAAAGAATGTTCAATATGTAGGTTGTTTATCAAGACTTTCATTGATTACTGATCCAATAAAGAAATTTGATCTGTTGTTACTTTTATCAGGACCAGAGCCCCAGCGAACTATTTTTGAAAAATTATTATTGTCACAGTTAAAAAATTTTGATGGCAAGGTAATGTTGGTGAGGGGGCTTCCTCAGGGTTTCGAAAATGAAAAAAATAAAAGACCTGATTCTACTACCTCTTCTTTATTAACTATTGAAAATCATCTTACCGCAGCGCAATTAAATGAAGTCATTCAGCAATCAGACCTAGTCATTTGCAGAAGTGGGTATACTACTATTATGGATTTAATTAAAGTTAGAAAAAAAGCAATTCTAGTGCCTACGCCAGGACAAACAGAGCAAGAGTATCTTGCTCATCATTTAATGAATAATAATATTTTTTATTCGGTTGCACAGCATAATTTTATTTTATCTCATTCGTTGAAGGTAGCCGCTGATTTTAATTTTGAGATTCCGAACTTTGACATGGATCAATATAAAAAAAGGGTAAATCAATTTGTGCAATCAGTTTAAAGTCGGAACTTTACCTTACAATTATTGATGTGCAATTAAAAACAAAAGCGCATTTAGGTTTACTAAGTGCTAATATTTTCTTCTCCATTAATTTGAGTGCAGTTAAATACTTGACTTCGAATCATTTTGTGCAAAGTTTTGGCATTAATCTGATTCGAGTGGCGGTATCGACCATTTTATTTTGGATGCTATATTTAGCTAAGCCAGTAAAAAGCACTATTGATCGTGCAGACTTACCGAGGTTTATTATATGTGCATTCACTGGCATCGCTATTAATCAGATGCTTTTTTTAAAAGGGCTTTCACTCACCTACTCTATTCATGCAGTATTATTGATATTGTCTGCACCAATTTTTATTACCGTTTTTGCTGCGATTTTTTTAAAGGAACGAATTTCAGGTATTCAGATCGTTGGTTTGGGCCTTGGTGTTTGCGGTGCAGTAATATTGATTTCTATGGGAAAAAATTCTGGCAGTGGAGACAATGTATTATTGGGCGACACCTTAATATTGATTAATGCATTATCCTATACCATTTATTTTATTATGGTAAAACCATTGATGTTGAAATACAACCCCATTCAAGTTACAAGAATGATTTTTACGATTGGTTTTTTTGGTGTGCTGCCTTTTGGATGGAATGAATTTACCGCCATTAACTGGACAGATTTTGGATGGATGGAATATGGTTGTTTGGGATTGATCGTATTGGGTGGAACATTTTTAGCCTATCTATTCAATTTATATGGAATTAAAATTTTGGGGGCATCCATTACCGGAGCCTATATTTATTTGCAGCCGATATTTGCAGCTATAATTGCGATGGTTTTTTTAAACGAAAGTTTAGGATGGTACAAAGTGATCGCGGGTGCATTCATTTTTACAGGGGTATATCTTTCCAATAAAAAACTCAAGCATGAGTAGTTTTAGTCTTGCCACTACCACAAGTGATTATGCAGCTGCGCAGGACATGTTTAGGGCCTATGCAAAGACCATCAACATTAATTTAGATTTTCAAAATTTTGAGGAGGAGTTGACTGATTTACCAAAAATGTATTCGCCACCTCATGGAGGAATTATATTAGCAAGAGATCATGAATTGGTGTTTGGGTGTGTGGCTATTCGAAGAATCAATGAAAGCGAAGGGGAATTGAAAAGAATGTATGTAGCTCATGAATATCAAAATAGTGGCTTTGGAAAAACTTTATTGCAAAGGGCATTATTATTAGCAAGGGATTGTAATTATGAAAAGGTAAAATTAGATACACTTAATTATATGAGCCCTGCTATTCATTTATATCAACAGGCAGGGTTTTATGAAATACCACC
Source organism: Chitinophagaceae bacterium (assembly GCA_947380605.1). GTDB lineage: Bacteria > Bacteroidota > Bacteroidia > Chitinophagales > Chitinophagaceae > Ferruginibacter. Next base: position 24,075 of record CANCRO010000021.1, on the reverse strand, counting down.
CTATTATTCCAATCCGATTAGCACGGCGGTTTATTTTGAGATAGACGTAGCTTCTTTTTTTCGAAGTTGATATTTTTCACCAAAGAGGTGATTTCCTATGTTCAGGTTGAGTTTAGCAATTAATAAAATTGGTATATTTGATAATAATACAAGCCAATTATCTTTTTTCGATTTGTAAACAATTGATTTTTAACTAAAATGAAATTCTTTTTGAATAATACGAATTGAAATAGTCAACATTTCTAATGAAATATCTTCTTAAAATATTTATTCTTTTTGTTTTGGTTTTCATCTGTCAATCAAAACAATTAGTTGCCCAAAAAACAGGGATTTCTATATACTGTCCTGACTTTTCTTCTACTTATCAAAATGGCTGGCAAATAAATAATGATGCGGTTTTTATTAGTCCCAATGTAATGAGGTTGACACCTAATATTAACGAAAAAAAAGGAAGCGCATTTTGGAAGCAAAAAGTAGCCTTGGCTTCTGATTTTTCGTTTAGTTTTTTCTTTTCTTTTAAAATAACTAATGTGGGTGCAGACGGCCTTACATTTTGCATACAACAAGCATCTAATACTGCGGGTAGTTCTGGCGGTGGAGTTGGTTATGAATTTCTTTCGGGCAAGTCCTTAGCGATCGAATATGACACTTGGCAAAATCAAAATGAAAATAATGACCATATTGCTTTAGACTATAATGGATTTTTGCATAATACGGGTAATGGTTATCCTTTTCAAAATGGATCTCCTAATGTTAATTCAACTCTTTTAGATGGAAATACAGGTACGGCATTAACCTTAAGAGATGGTAATTTAAAGTATTCTTGGATTGATTATAACGGCCTTACAGGTACATTAGAAGTAAGAATTTCTAATACCGCCTCAAGACCTACGGCCACTGCATTGAGTATTCCTAATTTAAATTTATCTAGTAATTTTTCTAATTCCGACGTCTTTTTTGGATTTACTGCTGCAACTGGTAGCGTCAATGAAAATCATTTTATTTATTCAGCTTATGCGAACAGCAAGTATGATCCAATAAGTGATACTACTGTATTTAAACAAGGAACCGCTTTTATTAACCTTACTTCTAGCAATAATATTGATAACTGCTTTAGCCCCACTAGCACCATTTCCCTTTTAGCAACCGATCAAAATAATATTCCAGTTATCAATACACCGCTTAATATTTCCTTAGATTCTGGCACCGCTACTTTTTCTACTAATGTGGTTACAACCGATAATAATGGGCGTGCTACTTTTATTTTAAAAAACGTTTCAACTGCCAATGTAAAAGTAAGAGTAACTGACCCTGCAAATGGGGCCTATGAAACAGTTAGAGTGTCTGCTATTAATGTAGTTAATCCAGTAAATATTTCAATTGTAACTAATCCTTTGGATACAACCATTTGTAATGGGACGCCAGTTACCTTAACCGTTAATGGAGCTGCCGCAGGAACTACTTTGATTTGGAATACTTCAGAAACCACTACGGCTATTACTACATCTCCTGGCACTACCACTACCTATTCGGTAACTGTTTCGGATGCCACCAGCGGATGTACTGCTACTAGAACTAAAACAATCATCGTAAAGCCCCTACCAAATATTATAATATCTGAAGCGGATAATAGTGGAAGTACATCCAATGATTCCAAGCTTTGTATTGGAGGTGCCGTTACTTTAACAGCGAGCGGAGGAACTAATTATTCATGGGTTACAGGAGAGTCAACCGCATCTATTAAAAAATATCCATCTGTTACTACTATTTATTCTGTAGTTGGAATGGATGCAACTAATTGCATCAGTACGGTCAATTATACCGTTACTGTCAGCACTCTACCGGTTATCAATATTGCAAAAACTGATAATAGTGGTACTACAAATAATGATGGAATTATTTGCGTAGGATCAGTTGCTACCCTAACAGCCAGTGGAGCTACTACCTATTTATGGAATAGTTCTGAATCAACCGCCTCCATCAATAAATCACCTCTCACTACTACCACCTATACCGTAACTGGGACAGATGGATTGGGATGTTCGGCTACACAAAATGCTACCATAACAGTCAATGCATTACCAACAGTCTCTTTAGGCAATACTAGTTTTTGTACTGGAGCAACTGCTACACTAAATGCTACAGCGTCTCCTGCTGGAAGCTATACGTATCATTGGACTGTTCCAACTGGAGCAACTCCTCCAGGGGATGTAGCCAATTTTTCAACATCTACCGCAGGTAATTATAAAGTGTATATAACGAGCACTACTACCAATTGTCAGAGTACAGAAGTTACTGGAGTAGTGAATACCATATTGCCGATTTCGGGTACCACCTCTGTTTGTGTTGGATCTCAGACACAATTAACTGGATCAGGTACGCCTATAGCTAATAACCCATGGGTAAGCTCTAGCATTGCCAAAGCCACCGTTAGTAATACCGGTTTGGTAACAGGAATTTCGCCGGGTACCACTAATATTACCTATTCCAATACGCTAGGATGTTCAACCACATCGGTGGTTACTGTAAATGCGCTTCCTATTATTTCTGGCACAACTAATGTGTGTAATGGATTTCAAACCCAATTAACAGGGACAGGAACTGCCGCTACTAGTAATGCCTGGACGAGTTCTAACACCGCAATCGCATCGGTTAGTAGTTTTGGATTAGTAACAGGCATTGTAGCTGGCACTACTACGATTACCTATACTAATTCAAACGGTTGTTCTGTTAGTGTTGGGTTTACTGTAAATGTATTTCCTTCTATTTCTGGAGTGCTTTCAGTTTGTAATGGATTTCAAACCCAATTAACCGGTTCAGGTACGCCTGCCCTTAGCAATGCATGGATAAGTTCTAGCACATCCAAAGCAATAGTTAGTAATACCGGTTTGGTAACAGGAGTTTCAGCAGGAATATCTACCATTACTTATACCAATTCAGTAGGATGTGCTACTACCGCAGTGATTACCGTGAATGCCATTCCAACTATTTCAGGAGTACTATCTGTTTGTAGTGAATCTCAAATACAATTAACTGGCTCAGGTACCGCAGCTACTAACAATCCTTGGGTTAGCGATAATACAGCGATAGCAACGATTAGTAATACAGGTTGGGTAACAGGAATTTCTTCGGGAACAAGTATGATTACGTATACTAATTCTTTTGGTTGTTCTCAAAATGCAGTGATTACGGTGAAAGCGCTTCCTACTATTACAGGGGTGCCGTCAGTTTGTAAGGGTTCTCAAATCCAATTGACTGGATCACCTACTGCGGCAACTTTAAATCCATGGATCAGCTCAAGTTTAACAACGGCTACGGTTAGTAGCACAGGGTTGGTGACAGGAATTTTAGCTGGATCATCCACCATCACTTATACCAATTCTTTAGGTTGTTCTCAAAGCTTATCGGTTACAGTTAAACCGCTTCCAGAAATTGCGAATGTTACCATCAGTACTTGTACTGGTAGTTCATTTATTTACAATCCTAGCAATGGATTAAATGGAGATATTGTACCAACAGGTACAACTTATAGTTGGGGAAATCCTACCGTAACGAGTCTGGTTACAGGAGGGGCAGCAGGCACAAACTCTTCCACTATTAGCGGCAGCTTAATTAGTACAAGTAATTTATCTCAAACAGCTATTTATACAGTTTCTCCATCAGCAGCGGCTTGTGTTGGAAATAGTTTTAGATTGACTGTTTTAGTGCAACCAATTCCTACAACACCCGTTATTATAGCTTCAGGATTTACCACATTTTGTATAGGAGGAAATGTAGAATTTACTAGCAGTTATGCAAGTGGAAACCAGTGGTTTAAAAATGAGGTGCCGATTAATTCAGCGACTGGTCCAAAAATTACTGTTACAGATTCTGGAAGCTATACTGTAGTAACTACTTTAAATGGATGTACCAGTGCTCCTAGTATTGCAAAACTGGTTACCGTTAATTTGTTGCCTGTCATTTCAATTGCTACCCTTCCAGACAGTGCAGCATTGTGTGCAGGTTTTTCTGCTACGCTTACTGCAACAGGCGCAGCAGTATATTTTTGGAGTGGAGGTGTTGTTAATGGAGTCCCTTTTGTGCCCATTCAAACTACCACCTATACTGTAAATGGAATGGATGTGAATGGTTGTACTGGTTCTAAAACCGCCACTATAACCGTGTATCCAATACCGGCTAAACCAGTGGTTAGTAATATTGCGTATTGTCAAAATGATTTATCAAGTTCATTGCAGGCAACCTCTGTTAATTCCAATAGCATCAATTGGTATCATCAAGCATCAGGAGGAGTGGCAATAGCAAGGCCAACTCCTGTTACTTCATTGGCCGGTAAAGACACTTTCTATGTAACTCAAACAACTATTTATGGATGTGAAAGTCCAAGAGCCTCTTTGGTGGTGACTATTAATCCTTTACCGATAGATTCTATTTTACCTCCACCACAAAATTTTATTTGTAACGGAAGTACAATGCTTTTAAATGCTTCCAATAGTTATACCTATCAATGGTTAAATAATGGATTGCCCATTACAGGAGCAACCGCTAATAATTATTCGGCAACAGTAGGAGGCACTTATTCATTTATGATGACCAATCAATTTGGCTGTGTAAATAATTCAAGTAATACCAAAACGATTCAGTTAATTGAAAAACCTATTCCCAATTTTACTTTTGATAATAGGTGTTTAAACACGCCTATTAAGTTTATCAATACAAGTAATTTTGCCAATTCTGGAAACGTATTATGGAAGTGGTATTTTGGTAACGGAGATATTGCAAACTTAAAAGAAGGTCAATATGCTTATCAGGTTCCAGGAAATTATACAGTTACCCTTTCTGCCACACCTTCCAATTGTCCGCAATTGGCAGACACTGTCAAAAAAATGATTGCTATCGAAGCGCCTACAAAGGGGATTAATTATGGTATCGTAGATGCCAAATCCAAAGTACCTTTTTCATTGAAAGCAAGAGATATTGGAAACAATTATTTATGGAGTCCATCAACAGGTTTAAGCAGTTCAACTATTCCTAATCCAACTACTACATTAACGAGTCAGCAATTCTATACTATTCGTATTACGAATGCTGCAGGCTGCGTTACCAATGATTCTATTCAGGTAAGAGTATTTAATGAATATACTGTTTTTGTTCCATCTGGTTTTTCTCCTGATGGGGATGGAATTAATGATAAATTGAATCCGTTATTAGCAGGAATAAAGGAGTTGAAAAACTTTAGAGTTTATAATCGTTGGGGCCAATTATTATATCAAACCAGTGATAAAAATGCAGGCTGGAATGGAACGTATAATGGTAAGCTACAAATTTCTGAAACCTATGTTTGGGTAGTAGAAGCAATTGATCAAGATGGAAAAAATATTCTTAAAACAGGTAAGACCACTTTGATTCGTTAAATTATATTATGAAAAGGAATGTATTCATATTGATTCTTTGTATCTGTTTAAAGGGCCATTTTAGCTATGGCCAGCAATATTTATATTCCCAATATTTTGCCAATCCTTTATCTATTAATCCCGCACTGACAGGACATTTTGAAGGAAGCTATCGATTTTCCTCTATCACTAGAAGTCAGTGGGCAGAGGATGGAAATCCATTTAGATCTTTAGGTGTTTCTTTTGAAAAAGCTTTGTTGGAAAGTTCATCTAGCGGAAAGTTAGGTATCGGTTTGTTGGCTAGTTCTGACAATTCAAATATGGATGCTTTTTCAGTAAAGAGAGCAGCGCTTTCAGCCGCTTATAATATGGAATTAGATGGTGAAGGAAATGTAGAATTAGGTGCTGGGTTTCAAGGGCAGTATAATCAAAGAAGAATCAATCCCTATAATTTAACTTTTGAAAGTCAATTTGGATCAGGTGGATTTAATACAGGAATGGCTACCCCTGAGATGTCAAAAGCTTCCACTATGTCTTATACTTCTTTTAACGCAGGCTTGTTGTTAAATGTAAAATCTTTGGAAGGCAGACAAGTATATTTTGGGTTAGCTGCTTATAACGCCAATCAGGCGAAATCAAATTTATTGGACGCTACTTTTATAGAACCGATTCGTTGGAATATTCAATCTGGCGCTACCATTCCAATGAATGAAAGCACCAACTTACATTTCAGTAGTATTGTTTGTTTGCAGCAGGGAGCTAGTGAAGTATTGTTTGGGGCAGTGGGTAGTTTTGATTTAATAGAAAATGGCGGCGGTAAAAAATTATTATTAGGTAGTTGGGCAAGAGTAAAAGATGCCTTAATACCTTATATTGGTTTACAATGGAACGGTGTTCAAGCTGCATTTAGTTATGATATTAATACCTCCTCCATCAAAACAGGAGCTTACAATAAAAACAGTATGGAGTTTTCTTTCGGTTATCAGCCTTGGGGAAGTCTTCTTAAAAAGGAAGTTATTCCTTGTCCCTTCTTTTAAATTTTTTGTTGAAATGTGTTTACATTTTATCAACTTTACTAAACTTAACTTTTGTTTATGCTATCCATTTCTAAATTATTGCTTTGCTGCATGGCAGCCTTCATGTTGACTGCTAATGACTATTCACCAAATCCGAGGAGAGTAGAAATTCTTTTTTTAGGTCATGTCGGCACTCATCATAATGCTGACCAGTTGGTAGACATTATGGCGAAAGAATATTTTAAGTCAGGCATAAATATTACCTATACAACTCGGGTGGATGACTTAAATGAAAAAACCCTAAAGCTATATGACGGATTAGTATTGTATGCTAATTATGATTCTATAACTGCTGCTCAAGAAAAAGCATTGCTAAGTTTTGTAAAAGAAGGAAAAGGGTTTATTCCTATTCATTGTGCGTCTTGGTGTTTTCGAAATTCAAAAGAAGTGGTAGAATTAATTGGCGGGCAATTTCTTCGTCATGGATACGATTCTTTTCCTGCCATGATTGTACAAAAAAATCATCCGGTAATGAAGGGAATTGAAGATGGATTTATAACAAATGATGAAACGTATATTCATAGCAAGCTGAGTAAAAAAATACAAGTGCTTTCTGAACGTCAAGAAGGCAATCGCAGGGAGCCTTATACTTGGGTACAGGAATTTGGAAAGGGTAGGGTTTTTTATACTGCTTATGGCCATGATGAAATTACTTTTAAAAATCCTCAATTTTTGAACTTGGTTAAAAATGGAATTCTTTGGGCTGTAGGCGATAAGGCTGCAGAGGATTTAGCTGCTTTAACCTTAGCTAATCCATCTTATAGCGATGCTAAAATTCCCAACTATGAAAAGAGAGACCCTGCTCCAAAATTACAGGCGCCCCTATCTCCTGCAGAATCTATGTCTCAAATACAAATTCCAGCTGGATTTGAATTGAAGTTGTTTGCATCCGAACCGGATATCATTAATCCAATTTATATGAATTGGGATGAACGAGGACGTTTATGGGTGATTGAAACAATTGATTATCCGAATACCGTAAGAGACGATAAAGAACAAGGAGATGATCGTATCCGTATTTTAGAAGATACCGATGGAGATGGGAAAGCAGATAAATTCACCCTATTTGCAGACAAGTTAAATATTCCTACCAGCTTTACTTTTTCAAATGGAGGAATCATCGTTTCTCAAGCACCGTATTTTCTTTTTCTAAAAGATGAAAATGGAGATGATCGTGCGGATGTAAAAGATACGATCATGAAGGGTTGGGGAATAAGTGATACGCATGCAGGGCCTTCTAATCTAAGATATGGAGTAGATAATAATATTTGGGGAACAGTAGGGTATTCAGGATTTTCTGGAACTATTGGTAACGAGGTTAAAAAATTTAGTCAAGGGATTTATCATTTTAAATCAGCTACAAAAAATGTAAATCAATTTGAATTTTTAGGAGGAACGAGTAACAATACTTGGGGGCTAGGTTTTTCAGAAGAGTTTGATGTATTTGCTTCCACCGCTAATAATACCCACAGTGTATTTTTTGGAGTGCCTAAAAGATTATTAAGTAAAGTAAATAAAGATGATCCAGGAACAGAAAAAATAGATTCGCATTATCCAATGCATGTGGTAACAAAAAATTTACGACAGGTAGATGTGTTTGGAGGTTTTACAGCTGCTGCAGGCCACAGTTTATATACTGCTCGACAATACCCTCCTTCTTTTTGGAATAAGACAGCTTTTGTTACTGAGCCAACAGGCCGATTGATTCATACTGTTAACTTGAAACAAAGCGGTGCTGGTTTCAAAGAAATTGGGGATGGAAGAAATTTGTTAGCGAGTGCTGATGAATGGTGTGCACCTATTCAGGCAGAAGTAGGACCCGATGGAAACGTGTGGGTAACTGATTGGTATGATTTTATTATTCAACATAACCCAACACCAACTGGTTATGAAACAGGAAAAGGAAATGCGCATGTTAATCCTTTAAGAGATCATGAGCGTGGAAGAATTTATAGGATTGTTTATAAAAATGCAACACCTGCAAAAAAAATATCGCTGAATAAAAATGATAAAGCAGGTTTAATTGCTGCCTTATCCAATAACAATATGTTTTGGCGCACCACTGCTCAGCGCTTACTAGTTGAATTGGGAGATGCGTCTATAGCCGCTCAATTGTATCCAATTATTCTCAATCAAAAATTAGATGAAGTGGGCATTAATGCTCCCGCTATTCATGCGCTTTGGACTTTACATGGATTAGGACTTTTGGATGGCAGTCATCCTGAAGCTACAAAGGTTGCGGAGAAAGCGCTTACCCATTCTGCTGCAGGAGTGAGGCGAGCTGCAGTGGAGGTGTTGAAAAATAATAGCAATGCGTTGCAATTGTATAAAGCAGCAAAAGTTTTAAATGATAAAGATCTTCGTGTTAGACTAGCAGTGGTAATTGCAATAGCCGATAGCAAAGCCTCTGCAGAAGGTATGGCTGCTTTAACTGAAATGAGTAGCAAACAAGAAAACAAACAAGACCATTGGATTAGCAAAGCATTAAATGCTGCGATGGGTATTACCACCATTGTATCTAAAGAAGATAAAATTAGTAATACTACAAAAGCAGATCAGGTAATTAACCTAAGTGTGGTAAAAGAGCAGATGAAATATAGTATGCAACAGTTCACAGTAAAGGCTGGAACTATTGTACGACTTACCTTAACTAATCCAGATTTTATGCAACATAATTTGTTGATTCTTCAACCTGGAAGTATGGAAAGAGTAGGTGCTGCTGCTGATAAATTAGCTACAGAAAAAAATGGAGCAGACCTTCAGTATATTCCAAAAACGGGGCAAGTACTTTTCTCAATGCCATTAATAAATCCACAAAAAAGTTATACCATTACTTTTAAGGTACCTGCTATAGCCGGCGATTATCCCTATATATGTACTTTTCCAGGTCATTGGCGTATCATGAATGGTGTGATGAAAGTAGTTTCAAAATAAATTAATTGATTGATGGCAATGAATAGGCAATATGGTGTGAGTACTTGGTTATGGACTTCACCTTTTAAAACGGATTCAATAGACTTGCTATTTAAAAAAGTAGCGGACTTGGGCTTCACTGCAATAGAGATTGCGGTGGAAGATCCTACTATAATAGATAATGCAGCAATAAAAAAAGGGTTAGATAAATATAATTTAACGCCTATTGTATGTGCGGCTTTTGGAAGCACGCGCGACCTTACTCATGAAGACCCTGCCGTTCATGAGCATTGCCTTCGATACATAGAAGCCTGTTTGCAATGTTGTAAAGCTTGGGGTGCCAAATTTGTTGCAGGTCCGATGTATTCTGCTGTAGGTAAAACGAGAATGTTGCCACCAGAAAAAAGAAAAGCAGAGTGGGAACTAGCGGTTAAGAATCTTCGTAAAGCTTGTGAAATGGCAGCGCAATATGATTGCTATCTTGCTTTAGAACCATTGAATCGTTTTGAATCTGACTTAGTGAATACATCCAAAGATGTGTGTCGAATGGTGGACGATATTAATCATCCAGCAGCAAAGATAATGCTCGATAGTTTCCATATGAATATCGAAGAGGTTGATCCTTATCAAGCAATTGTAGATGCGGGAGATCGATTAATTCATTTTCAAATTTCTGAAAATCATCGAGGTATACCTGGTTCAGGCACTACGCCTTGGACAGACTATCGAAGAGGGTTAAACGCAATTAATTATAAAGGGGTAATTAGTATAGAGAGTTTTACACCCAATAATCAGGAACTGGCAGAAGCTGTTTGTATCTGGCATCCATTCGCTGATAGTCAGGATGAATTTGCTAGGAGTGGACTTAAGTTCATGCAGCATTTATTTACGAATGAATAGAACGAACGATTTTTTTATTGCTTCAATAAAATCAGCAACTTCATTTTAAAAAATGTTCAAATTATAGTCATTAAAAATTAATAAAACTTACATGAAACCATTTAATGTAGCCATCATTGGTCTTGGATTTGGGGCAGAATTTATTCCAATTTATCAGCGCCATCCATTAGCAAATATGTATGCTATTTGTCAACGCAATGAAGAAAAATTACAATTGGTAGCAGCTGCTTTTAAAATTGAAAAAGCCTATACTGATTATGATGAGCTATTAAAAGACCCTTTAGTTGATATAGTGCATATTAATACACCGATTCAAAATCATGCGGAGCAATCATTGAAAGCTTTGCGTGCTGGCAAGCATGTAGCTTGTACGGTTCCGATGGCTACTTCAGTAGAAGATTGTCGTTTGATTGTAGAAGCGGTGAAGGAAACTGGCTGTATGTATATGATGATGGAAACAGTAGTGTATAGTCGAGAGTTTCTTTTTGTAAAGGAAATGTATCAAAGAGGCGATATGGGCAGACTTCAATTTTTGCGTGCTTCTCATCAGCAGGAAATGGCCGGCTGGCCTGGATACTGGGAAGGCTTACCTCCTATGCATTATGCTACACACTGCGTTGGTCCTGTGGTTGCGCTTGCTGGTAAAGATGCGGGAGCAGTTTCTTGTGTAGGCTCAGGCAGAATTGATGAGCATCTAATTCCTAAATACGGCTCTCCTTTTGCTATAGAAAGTTGTCATATTCAATTTCGTGATTCCGATTTATCAGCAGAAGTAACCCGTTCTTTATTTAATACTGCGCGACAGTATCGTGAAAGTTTTGATGTATATGGTTCTAAAAAAAGTTTTGAATGGACATTGGTAGAGCACGAACAATCCGTAGTACATACAGGTGAAGTTCCTGAACGCGTGACTATTCCGGATTATGCACACTTGTTGCCAGAATCTATACAATCTTTTACTACTGGTGGTGTTTATGATGGAGACAATAATCAGCATTTATCATTCATACAAGGATCTGGTCATGGAGGTTCACATCCGCATTTGGTGCATGAGTTTTTGAGTGCATTAGCAGAAAAGAGACCACCTTTTCCTAATGCTAAACAATCTGCTAATATAACTTGTGTAGGAATTTTAGCTCATGAGTCTGCGCTTAATGGTGGAGTTAAAATGGCGATGCCTGAATTTACTTTTTCTGATTGATGGAATTATTATACTTGTTAAGTTATTAGTAGTTAAACTAGATGGCTTTTAACATGTAGTAAGCGGCTATTCGCCAAATCGGTTGGTCAAAATGAAGGTAACAATTTATTGGTTGAAATTCCTTTTGGAAAAACGTTCATTTTCTTTTTTGCCTTGATGCAAAAAAGAAACAAAAAAATCAATCCGCCGCGGCGGATAAAATGAAAGTAGTTCGAACAGTTGAATATAGCTTGTCTTTGGTGCGACTTACGAGCTAAGTAAATACCTCAGCTGTGGTAACATGATTTCATTTTTTAACGCTATACAATCAATTTTCTTAACGCATTTTTTTCGAGGCCGAACTACTGAGGTAAAGTTTGTTTTAATTTTAAGTTTATTATATTGAAACTCCAGTATTTTTTTATTAATATCCATTTTTTCTTGATTTCTTTTTTAACGGGTAATTAACTATGCCGAAATCTTCGTTGATTGAAGTAAAATTATTGGAAGAAGTTTGCAGGAAATCTTTAGTGAGTTCAACGTAGGTTTTCGTAAAAATAAAAATGTCATGGTGTTAGCCATGACATTTTTATTAAGAGAAATTATTATAAACTTAGTTGAAGATGTATCTAACGCCCAACTGCATTTGCCAGCGAGAACCAATACCTGTACTATTTGAAAAACTATTTACTAAAGGTAATTGGGCAGCAGCATCTTGATAAGTGAATGAAAAGGCAGGTGTTCTTCCATCTGCAGCAAGACCTTCATATCTTAAGAAGTTATTTGAAACAGTTGACTTAATTATTCCCCACTGTTTATTTAATAAATTACCCACATTCAAAATATCTAATGTTAGACGAAGGGTATGTCTTTCTTTTCCAGTTTTTACAGAAATGTCTTGAGTAACATTTACATCCATCTTTTTGAAGAAAGGTAAAACAACTGAATTGGCAACCGCAACTTCTCCTCTATGCGCAGCAAGATATTTATCTTGGCTGATAAAGTTGTTTAATTGTGACCAAATTTGAGCAGATGTGCGAGGGTCTGAACTACCACCTGAACCAGTACCTAATCCACCTGAACCAGATTTAACTAATACAATTTCTTTTGCAGCTCTTGGAATATAAATAAGATCATTTCCAGTATTTCCATCATTATTTAAGTCGCCATTGTAAACATAAGAGGTAACGCCAACAGGTGCTGCTTCGTAGTAGATACCGATGCTAGTAGAATAATGTTTTCCATATTCAAATTTATAAGAAGCAAATCCCACAATTCTGTGTGGCTGAAACCATGATGCGTTCGCAATATTAGCAGTGTTTGGATCTCCTTGTACAGGTCTTCCACTCCATAATCCACCTGCAGTACTTCCACCTTCTGCTGCATTTTTAGATTTCGAATAAGTATAAGCGGCACTCAAGAATAAGTTTCCAATACTTTTTTGAATTCTTCCAGTAGTAGTATATGAAAATCCTAGATCGGTATTCTTCATTAATATTGCATTAGAAATATTTGGGTTAGTAGCAGATGCTCCTCCAGCTCCAGAATAAATTTTATTGTTACTTCCTGAAGTTCCAGCATAACGAACTCTATCTTTCCACATGATCAAATCAATAGCTTGAGTTCTATCTTGATTCAAGTTGATATTGGAATAGTAAACTGCATTTACATCTTTTGTGTAAGTTCCTTCTAAAGTAACTACTAGATCATTTGCGAATTTTTTATCTACTGCCAAGCCTGATTTAATTACACTTGGATATTTAAAATTGTAATCAGAAACTGCAATACCATAAGCGGTATTTGCTGAACCAGCTGTTGGCTTGTAAGCATCAGGATTAGTATTGAAAGGTTTAGCAGTTGCACCAGAATAAATAACAGATCCAAATTGAACACCATTATTACTTGCTTGGTTACTAATCCAAACAAATGGAGGAGGACCAGCGAAAATCCCAGCACCACCACGTAATTGAATAGTTTTATCTCCTTTCACATCCCAGTTAAATCCAATTCTTGGTGAAACAAGTGGAACACTCTTTGGTTTTTTACCCACATCATATTTTGCTCCTTCAGCAAAACTTAAAGCAGCAAAGTTTGGATTTTGATCAAAGGTTCCAGTATAATTAGAATAGTCGATTCTTAAGCCATAAGTGAAAGTGAAGTTATTAGTAACTCTCCATTTATCTTGTCCATATAAACCTAATTCGTTCACACCTGCTTTTGCGTAAGGAAAAGATCCGTCAGCTAAAGCAGAGTATTGAACCGCATAGTTTTTAGCATTTGCACCACTTACCCCATTAGCACTATTATAAAAATCAGTTAAGCTATTAAATTGATATAAACCTTGGTAAGCAGGAGCAAAACCATTTAAATATTTTCTGAAATAGTTTTGTGTTCCAACAGTAATTTCATGACTTCCTTTGTACATGGTTAGGTTGTCAGAAAATTGAAATACATCTGAGTTTAATTTGTTGTTGTAGGTAAACGGCTCATAGCCAAAAGAAGTATAAATATTATTGTTAAATAAAATATCAACCAATGGCATATTGGTATTTCCTTGTGGGGTACGATAATCTTTTAGCTGAGTAAAACCAACTTGGAATTTGTTGTTTGCTTTATTGCTAATACGAGTGTTTAATTCTGCAATCAAAATATTGAAGTTGTTATTGATTACATAACCACTATTTTGAAAAGGCATTGCTAAATTACCTGGGTTCTGACCTGATACAAAACCAGAAAATCCATTTCTACTGGTACTAGGAAACTGATCAGTAGAAGATTTTAGGTAATTATATTTAAGGGTAATGGTATTTTTATCATTGATGTTCCAATCAATTTTAGCAGTGATTTTATCACTTTGTGTTTTTTGATTGTACCCTTGGAATTCTCCTGTAGCGTAACCATATTTAGATTGTAAAAAATCAGACAACTTTTTTAAAGTATCAGCATTTGCTAATGATACACTACCAGCGGTAACAGGATGGTTTGCATCCGAAGCGATATAACTTGTAGCAGGTAACTCTTGGCGAACTTGTTCTCCACTAACAAAGAAGAAAATTTTGTTTTTAACAATCGCTCCTCCAATTGAAAATCCTTGTAATTTATATTTTATCGGAGTTTTTACTACTTCAGCATTACCAACTTTGTAGCCTTGTGTATTTTCATTTTTAGTGTAAGAATAAACCGATCCTTTTAATTGATTGGTTCCACTCCTTGTTACAGAGTTGATACCTGCACCAGTAAAACCACCTTGACGAACATCATAAGGAGAAACGTTTACCTGAATTTGCTCAATTGCATCCAAGCTAATAGGCTCAGATTTTGTCTGACCACCAAGGGTACCTGCAAGACCAAATGAGTTATTGAAATTTGCACCATCTACCGTAACATTATTGTATTGACTGCTACGGCCACCAAAACTAAGACCATTTGAAGTTGGTTCTAATTTTGTAAAATCTTGTAAACTACGATTGATAGTAGGTAATCTTTCAATTTGATTACGCGTAATGATTTCTTGCTGACCAGTACGTCCATTATTGAAAACTTTATTTTGTCTTGTAGCACTTATTACTACGTTGGCTAGCTCGGCAGTAACAGAAGTGGTAACAAAATCAGCTTTAAATACGATACCTAATGAAAGCGTAACATTATCAATTTGTTGTTTAGTAAAACCTACATAATTTTCAGTAATTACATATGGACCACCAACACGAAGGTTAGCCAAGTTGTAGCGACCATCATTTCTACTAGTGGTGGTATACTTTGTGCCAGTTGGAGTATGCTCGGCAACAATTGTTGCGCCCGCTAGTGGAGCACCTTTACTGTCAGTAACAATCCCTTGAATTTCGGAAGTTGTTTCTTGAGCCTTTCCCAATAGGGCTAATAACAGAAAGAAAACTGTTATCATGTTAAACTTTTTCATCATATATTGTAGGTTTTGGTGTTGATTAATTAAAGCGCAAAGTTTTTGAAATAAATGTATAATAAATGTGTTTTTAATATTACCAAATTGTTAAATGATTGGAATGATGGTAAAGATTTAGTGACATATTACTATTTTATAGCCATTTGAGTTGGTATTTCAACATTCAGATTAGCCTGTTTTTTTTGGGTAATCAAAAAATATAAATTCTTTTTTCGCCTGTTTAAATTCTCCCCATTTTTTTGTTTGTACTTTAATAGCAAATACGCTACAGGTGGGCATATCGTCTATTTGCAGTTGATCAGAAAGTGTGTTTACAAAATAAGTAATTCCAGGGTTATGAGAGAAAATAGCTACGGTATCAAAGCGATCATCGAGCTGTTCTGCCACTGCATAAAAATCATCTACTCCCGCATGGTACAAGGATGCAATGAATTCAATTGAATCAATTGATTGGCTGTATTCTTCACAAAAAAGTTCAGCTGTTTTTTTTGCTCTTTTAGCAGGACTCGAAACAAAGGCATCTATTTTTATTTTTTTATCGAGTAATCTTTTAGCCATCATGGGGGCATCTTTTTTACCTCTATCATTCAGCGGACGATCAAAGTCGCTCAAGGACCCCACTTCCCAACTGCTTTTTGCATGTCGGATAATTAGCAAGATTTTGCTTTCATTTGTATCGATGGAATTATTTTTTTTATAAGGCATTTTTTCAAGGATAAATGCTGCATTTCATCCAACAATTTTTCAATAATTAATTTCTGCTGATCCTTATTAATATCCTCTTACATTTTTTCCTTCCATATAATTCATGAAGGCTTTATTGCAAACACGGTTTCCGCCTGGAGTAGGATAGTTGCCAGTAAAATACCAGTCTCCGGTGTTGGTCGGACAGGCAAGATGAAGGGTTTCAATAGTTTGATAGATCAGACTTACGGGTATGGTAATATCTTTTGGAGTAATCAGTTGAGCAATTTTATCGGATACTTGTTCTACTGTAAAAGGTTTGTATAATTTTCGAACTACATTTTCAGCGTGTAATTGACCTTGCTTCTCTAATTCTTTACATTGAGATAGTAGTTCTCCTAATAAGCTCTCTTGTTTGCTTTCGTAGATTAATTCGATGGCCGCTCTAAAGGCAATAAAGTCTCCCATTTTACTCATGTCAATTCCATAACAATCTGGATAGCGTATTTGAGGAGCAGAAGAAACTACGATAATTTTTTTTGGTGATAGCCTAGCCAACATTCGGATGATACTTTGTTTTAAAGTAGTACCTCTAACAATGGAGTCATCAATGACCACTAGGGTATCAATATCCTTTCTAACCGTACCATAGGTGATGTCGTACACATGCTGTACCATTTCATTTCTACTGCTATCTTCGGTAATAAAGGTGCGCAGTTTTACATCTTTGATAGCAATTTTTTCGAATCTGATTTTGCGACTAACCATTTCAGTTAGTTTAGCCTCATCAAAATCATTGCCCCAACTTAAAATTCGTTCTACTTTTATTTTTTTGAGATAGTCGTCCGCACCTTTTATTAGACCATAAAAGGCAGTCTCGGCAGTGTTAGGGATGAAAGAGAAGATGGTGTTTCTAAGATCGTAGTCCACTGCCTTTAAAACGGGTTCACTTAAATAACGTCCTAGAGCTTTTCTTTCTTTATAAATTTTTTCATCACTACCGCGACTAAAATAAATACGTTCGAAGCTACAGGCTTTTCTTTCCTTAGCTTCCATTATTTGTTCAACTTTATAATTGCCGTCAGCATCTACTAGTAAACCAAATCCAGGCATTAGTTCCATCACTTCATTTTCTCCCACATTGAAAGCGGTTCTGATAGCAGCCCTTTCACTAGCGGCAACAATTACATCATCATTGATATAATAATAAGAAGGACGAATACCATGAGCATCTCTTACTACAAAAGCGCTACCGTTACCTACTAGTCCGCAAAAATTAAATCCGCCATCAAATAGGGGTACTGCTTTTTGCAACACTTTACTGATATCTAGTTTGCCAGGAAAAGCTTCATCTGCTTTAACCATAAAATGGTGGATTACTTCCATCATGGCAGCCAAGTCACTTTGTTTTTGAAAAACACCCGGTTCCATTCCAATTTGGCTAAATAATTCTTCGGTATTAACTAAATTGAAGTTTCCAGCTAGGGCTAAGTTTCTAGAGGGGATTGTATCTCTTTTGATAAAGGGGTGGCAAAACTCTACATTATTTTTTCCTTGGGTGCCATATCGCAGATGGCCTAATAATAATTCGCCCAAGTAATTGATATGACCCTTCATCAGGCCAGGATGATTTTTAATATCCGGTTGATATTTTTCTATCTCTTCTATTTCTTGACCGATGCGAGAAAAAAGATCAGCGATCGGCTGATTGGCACTACTTCTTAGTCGATGTAAAAAAGGGTAGCCAGGCTCTACATTTAGCTTTACTGTAGCAACACCAGCGCCATCTTGACCACGGTTGTGTTGCTTCTCCATCAATAAATACAGCTTGTTAAGGCCATACATTACCGATCCATATTTTTGCTGGTAATAACTAAAAGGTTTGCGAAGTCGAATGAAAGCAAGCCCACATTCGTGTTTAATTTCGTCGCTCATGTAGTAAAATAAGTCTCAAAGTTAAAGCATTGTAAACTAAAAATCCCGGCTAATGGCCGGGATTAAATATTTAAATTTTTATTATTAGAGTCCGCTAATACAAAGTCCAAGTTGGTAAGGCCGAAAAGAAGGTCCAGCAAAGTCTTTAAGCAGTGGGGTAATAGAATAAGTTCCAAAAACAGAGAAGTTACCTAAACCAATCCTTGCAGTTGCTGCTAGTCGGGTACCATTAAAAAATGAAGTTTTACTTTCCTTTTCGGTATAAGTGTTCAAAGTACTGCTTGTTTTGCTTTCGAGCGTTTTTCCTTTTGTATGTGCATTGACCATCGTACCTACTTTAACACCAAGCGCATATTTCCAGCTTCTTTTTTCATTCACTGGATCAGCGGTATAGCGAATTTCTACTGGCGCCTCAAGAAAAGTGGTGGCTAATTTGTATTTTTTAAAATGATTAGCAGAGTCAAGATTTGTAAATGGTAAAAGGGTAGCCGATGATCTTAAGGCTACATCGGTTTTCTTAAAAAATATACTACTATGGCTAATGCCTAATCCAAATGCTACGCTCCAACGAGCATCGCTTTTGAAAGGTTTATTGAGCATGAAGGCGATGTTAAGGCCACGCGAAAAACCACTCATTCTTTTGTCGATACTATCTGGCGTTCCATTCCATCCATCTTTGGAGATAGAAATCATAAAATGATCGCCAGCACCCGAGGTCACCACTTTACTCCAGTCTTTTTTTGTTTGGCCAAAGGCAGTACCTAATAAAGTAACTGCTAGAACTAATAAAAATGTTTGTTTCATAAATAAACTTGAAGCTGCAAAATAACGTCAAATAAATTTAATGAAGCGTTAAATTGATCGTCTTTGAGTATATTTGCATCCTAAATCTTCAAAATAATTGAAGAAAGGGCCTATAGCTCAGTTGGTTAGAGCACCTGACTCATAATCAGGTGGTCCCTGGTTCGAGCCCAGGTGGGCCCACAGCCGAAAGGCATCCTTTTCAAGGGTTTATGCTGTTAAAAGTGTAGACCCTTTTTATTTGGGTTAAGTCTCGGCCAAGTTCTGGCCAGGTTTTGTGTTTTTAAAGGGAAAACAGGGGTGAATGGAGGCGAAGGGATGGGATAATTGTAAACTGAAGAAAGATTAAGAATGCCATCAATAGCGGCGGTCAAAAATTAAATACCTTCAAAATATTATTATTTCAACAAGTATTATGAAAAAATCAATCTGTTTGCTAGCATTTATATTAATCTACATAGTGAGTAATGGTCAGAGTAATCCAAAATATGACTTAAAGCAACCTGAATCGAAAACCAATAAATCATTTTTTACACTTAAAAAAACACAAGAATCAACTCAGGCAGACAATATATTTTGTATGCTGGAAGATAAAAGCGGGAATATATGGTTTGGAACAACTGGTGAGGGGGTTTATAAATACGATGGAAATACTTTCACTCAAATAACAAAATTAGAAGGTCTGCAAAGCAATTGTGTTTATTCTTTATTAGAAGACAATAAGGGTATTATTTGGATGGGAACTTCTGAGGGCCTGTGTAAATTTGTAAATGGTAAACTTGAAAAAGTATCAGTTAAAAATTTTACTTTCTCTCTAAATACAAATAATAATTATTACTCAAATCAATCAACAAAAAATACAGTTTGGAGTTTGTTACAAGATAAGAGCGGCAAAATTTGGGTGGGTACAGGTGACGGAGTTTATTTTTATGATGGTAAAACATTTACTCGCTTTTTACAAAATGATGGTGTAATAAATAAAGAAAATTTAAAACTTACTTTGATTGATAACATGTTACAGGATAAGGCTGGCAATATCTGGTTTGCTTCTGGGGTACCTCCTGGAGATGAAGGCGTATGCTTATATGATGGCAAATCAATTAAAAGTTTTAAACCAAATGGTGATAGTTGGATACGTTATATAAGAGAAGATGAAAAAGGAATCCTTTGGTTTGGGGGGCGGATACATGGAAATTTTATTTATGATGGGAATGCGTTTAAAATTTTTACAGAAAAAGCTAAAATCGGCAATCCGGTATTGGTTGACAAATCAGGAAATATTTGGTTTAATGGGGAAGAAATGCTTAATAGGTTTGATAGCGAAGAAGGTATTTGGGTATACAATGGCAAGTCGTTTAAAAATTATAATGACAAAAATGGTATGAGCAAATATTTTGTTTGGAGTATGCTGGAAGATAAAAAAGGAAATATATGGATTGGTTCAAGAAATACAGAACTATATAAATTCGATGGCAAAAGCTTTATTAAATTCTCTGCACCTTAATTATAATCGTATTCTATTAAATAACGGCCTAGTTTTAGTTTAAAAGAAAAAACAGGGGACGAATGAAGATGAAGAGATGAAATAATTGGAGACTGATAAAAATGGTTTAAATCATATTCCAGCGAGAAGATCTCTTATAATAATCTTATATTTAGAAAAGAAACTTTTTAATAGACTTGATGATAGGCCTTAACAAAAAAATCTTTACACTAATTTTTGTTGGCCTATTTGATATATTCCAAAACCAAATTCAGTAAACAAAAATGAATATAACTATCATAGGAGCCTCGGCCGGAATAGGACTAGAAACAGTAAAAAGAGGATTAAATAGAAATCATTCCATAACAACCCTTTCTCGATCTAAAATTGATATAGAAGAAACCAAATCGTTAAATGTAATACTTGGTGATGCAAGGAATAAAGCTGATTTATTAAATGCAATCCAAAACGCAGAGGCACTAATTGTAACATTGGGGACTCGTAGGAATATGAAACCTACTACCCTTTTTTCAGATTTTGCAAAGTCAATACTGGAAATCAATAGAGAGAGAAAAATAACGATTCCATTTATTTTTGTTACCGGATTTGGAGCCGGAGAAAGTAAAAATTATGTTTCTTGGTTAATAAAGATGTTCTTAAAATACTTATTAAAAGACGCGTACGCTGATAAAACTCAAATGGAAGAAATTATCACTCATTCAGACTTGAATTGGACAGTTGTTAGGCCAGGAAGGCTATTGGACAAGGAATTGACAGAAAAATACCGTGTTGAAAATAAATTATTCAAAGGAATTAATATAGGCGGAATCAATAGAGCAGACGTAGCAGACTTTTTAATAAAACAAGCAGAAAATCAAACTGAATTGAAAAAGTACATTGCCATATCTGAAAAATAGAGGGAACAGACGGAATGAATCGATATGATTTTATTTGAGCTTTTTATTAAAAAATCAAAACTGTAAAAATATTTTTAATAGAATCATTACCACTTTTAATAAGTAAAAACTTTTCGAACATTTATCAACTATGTACTTATTGAATTGATTGAGCACATTTTTTCCAAAAATTAAAAAAGGAAGAATGGTATCCCGAAACTGATGGGAATAACCAATCGCGCTGATCTTTAATACCGGGGTAGTATTCAAATGCTGGATGTTCTTTTGAAATAATTACTTTCGTTGTTTCAATATGGTTTTCATTATAAAGCTTTACAATTGCTGCTATTTCTCCGACAAATACTTGTATGTCTGGAATATTTTTCGAAAGCTCAAGGATGAAATATAAAACCTTTTCGCTAACAGGGTTTTCATTAAAATGAGATGGCTCTAAAATTAATACCCTATTGACATTTTCTTTTGCTCGCCAATTTGGGTCTAGGTTGTATGAGTTGTATAAGAGTGTAGGTTTACTCAAATCTAGTATAGGAAGTTTTGTGTCAGGTAAAATAGTGTGTAGTTTCAATGAAGTTGAAACTGATAAAGTATCAGGTACTTTTATATCGGTAATTTGCTCATAAGAAGCATCTAGAAAAGTACCCGTTTGATGTGAATGAGTGTACTTATTAATATTATCTTGATTGCAATAATATTTTTTTGAAGAAAATGATCCACCCACCCATTGCCAACTGCAATTATTACTTGCTATATCCCCATCCAACAAATGATAGTACATCCATTTAGCAGGTATTTTCCAATGTGCCTTTCCAATATTACAGGTAATTGAAGCTAAATACATTCTTATATGATTATGTATATAACCTGTTTGATATAAGCGCTGAATATGTTCATCAATTACTTGAATACCTGTAGTACAGTTTAATAAAGAGGCCAACATTTCATAATGATCAACAGCTGGTTGTACTTGTTTTAAATCATCCCAAATTTGTTCTTTTTTAACTTGCCATACCCTTTGATAATATTCACGCCATGCAAGCTCTTGAATTAATTTTTCACTTTGAAAGAAAGTAAAGCCATTGTTTAAAACCATGTCCATTACCTGCTTTGTCGATAGCACACCTCTTGAAATATAAGGCGATAAATAAGTTACCTCTCCATTCAAGAAATTTCTTGTTTTAGAATATTTCTCAGGATGAATTGCATTTATTTTATCAATAATAGAGTCGTAATCGGTAGAAAAAAAATTAGTATACTCTTGCATAAGGCAGGTGCTATTATTTCTATTTTTATCTGTTATTTTGATTATCTAATTCCTTTAAAAATTTTTCAGCATTGAATAAATGGAATGCTTTTTTATCAGCATTCATCTTATCAAAAGTATGTACAAGCATCCCAATTCTTGGATTGCTTAAGAAAAAGGACCTATGCTCATGCATAAATCGCCAAAATAAACCATCCCAAATTTCTTGCCATTCACCTTTTTCATAGTCACTCATCTTCATTAAATAATTGCTTCCACTTATGTAGGGCTTAGTGGTCATTAATCCTCCATCTGCAAACTGTGTCATGCCGTAAACATTGGGCACCATTACCCAATCATACGCATCAATAAACATTTCCATGAACCACTTATAAACTTCATTTGGATCAAATTCGCATAAGAGCATAAAATTACCTAGCACCATAAGCCTTTCAATATGATGACAATATCCAGTGGCTAATACCTTTTTTATGGTAATATCAATAGGCGCAATACCTGTGGTACCGTTCCAAAAACTTGCCGGAATTTTTCTAGTAAATTTCCAGTAATTAGTAGTTCTTTGTTTTGAACCTTCCTGCTCATATACAATTCTGATAAATTCTCGCCAACCTACTATTTGTCTAATAAAGCCTTCTAAAGAATTTAATGGAATAGTATTTTTAATTGAAAAGGCTATTGCACGGTCTATAATTTGTTGAGGAGTTATTAAACCAATATTAAGCATTGGAGAGAGAAGAGAATGATGCAAAACGGATTCTTTTGCTACAATTGCATCTTCATATACCCCAAATTTTTCAAATCGGTCTTGTAAAAATTCTTCAAGCCATTTTTCAGTATCAACAAAATTGATGACAAATAAATGATCTTTATTTACTGATCCATAATTATTCGTATAATTATTCTGTACATAAATTGCCGCTTCATTTATATAATTGTTTAGCGGGGCAGATGGTATTTTAGGGGCTAGTTCTTTTTTAGGAAATTTAGATCGGTTATCTGCATCATAAGTCCATTTTCCGCCCAATGGTTTACCGTCTTTTTCAAGTAAAATATTTCTCGACTTTCTTTGCCAGGTGTAAAAATCCGTTTGAAAATAGGTTTTCTTTTTAGAAAAAAAAGTATCTACTTGATTTAAAGTATTTAAAAAATTAGGACTATCATAAATGGTTAGTTCAATCTCTAATAGTTTGCAACTAGATTTAATTTTCCGTAACAACCAGTTATCTACTGGATCTACAATATGTATGTGTTTGATAGCATTGGCATGAAGCTTTTCGACAAGTAATTCGCATCTGTTTTGTGCTTCAATTGATTCAATATAATGTACCACAACCCCCTGCTCTTTTAGAAACTGTTCATAAAATTTCATACTAGCCCTATGCAGGACAAGCTTTTCTTTGTGAAATTGGTATTGATTAAAAAAATGCCATTCCTCCACCAAATAGACAGGTCTATCAGAACTAATTGCAGGCTGTTCCTTGTATAATTGATGGGGAAATATGATGGATACTTGAGTTAACATTTATTGCTATTTAATTAAAGTAGTAAACAATTTCAGCTTCAGAATGTTTTAAATAAAGTATTTTAATCTAAGCAGAGTTTTGGGCAAAGGG
>CANCRO010000020.1 GCA_947380605.1 Chitinophagaceae bacterium | reverse complement strand
ACTAGAATATCTTTGTAAGAAGCTCTCTTTAAAACTGCGGATTGAATAATGCCTTTCGCTAATTGAATAGGGACATCTTTCATTGAATGAACTGCAATATCAATGGTATTATTTAGAACAGCGATATCAAGACTCTTAGTAAACACACCTTGAACTCCGAATTCGTAAATAGGCGTATGTAAATCTATATCGCCATCACTTTTTATATAAATCAATTCTGACTGATGACCGTTTTTAGAAAGCTCTTTTTGTACAAGCGTTGCCTGCCAAACTGCTAATTGGCTTTCTCTTGTTCCTATCCTTATCACTTTGTCCATATCAATTAGTTTGGGTCGATGGCAATGTATTCATTAATAGCTTCTATATAATTGCAACCCCGATAATTTTGGTTGCGCATTTTTAAGGCTAAGACATTAATTACTTTTTGAATTTTTTCATTGGCATCAATTTGATTTGACTCAGTATTTATTTGAGAAAAATTAGTAGTAACTAAGCTACTGCTTTCTATCGCTTCTAGTTTGTGCTTAACTGCTTTTAAAACCGGTACATTTTTACGCATCTCATACCAGTCCATAAATTCTTGGATATGCTTAGCAATAATATTTTTCGCCTTCGGAATCTCTGCTTCTCTTTTGTGAAGGGTTTCGTCTTTAATCTTACCAAGTGCATCTACATTGATCAGCGTAATGTTAGGTAAATCTTCAGCTGATTTTTCTACGTTGTAAGGAATGGAAAGATCAATAATTAGTTTAGTGCCACTATTAATTAATTGAGCGGAAGTTATAATGGGTTTATCTGCATTAGTAGCTACTAAAATAATAGCTGATTCATGGATTTGTTTAGTTAACTCATCCATTGGGGCATAATGCAATCCAAGATCATTAGCTAGTTCAGCAGATTTTTCATCCGTTCTATTGATTAGCGTGATATTTTTTGTTTCTAAATAAGCCACTAAATTCTTACAGGTGTTCCGTCCGATTTTACCGGTGCCCAATAAGAGGATTTTTTTATTTTTAACAGAATTAATTTCTTGTTTAATATACTGTACAGCTGCAAACGAAACAGATACTGTACCTCCACTTAAGGCAGTAGAAGTTCTGATTGATTTGCAACATTGTAAAACATCATTTACTAATCTATCCAAATAGGTTCCAATAAAATGTTGATCTTTGGAAAACTTCACCGCCTGTTTTATTTGTCCGACTATTTCGTAATCACCCAAAATTTGAGAATCTAGCCCAGCAGCAACAGTAAAGAAGTGTTCGATTGCTTGATCACCTTTTTTTACATACGCGATTTCGTTAAAGCAATCAATTGAGCCAATAGTTTGTGTACACAATAGGTTGGATAAACTTGAAGCCTGGTTTGCAAAGCCATAAATTTCTGTACGATTGCAAGTGGAGAGAATAAAAAATTCAGTTACTTCCATTTGTGGTGCCAATGCAATTAGTCGTTGGTATTGATCCTTATTAATTGCATATTGTCCCCTTAGATTAGCATCTGTTTTTTTGTAATTGATACCCGCTATAAAGAAATTCGATAAACTAATTGTATTCAATTCGAGCATCTTTTTTAAAAACTGTTTTAATTAATTTCATTGCAAAAGTAATTCTGCCCAAGGTTTAAATCTAATTTCAATGTCATTTGATTGTCATTTTGCTGAATGGACTTTTTAAAAATATATTGTAATCATTACTTTGTATCCAAAATTAGCAATTGCTTTCAGCTTATTTTCAATTATTTACGAAATCATTGAAAATTAAGTAAAACAACAGAATGTATTAATAGGATATAATTATTTTATGGCAAAAAAAATAGGCGTTGTTTTAATGAATTTAGGTTCACCCGATTCGACTTCAGTTAAAGATGTGCGCACTTATCTTAGACAGTTTTTAATGGATGAAAGAGTAATTGATATACCTTTTTTGGCCAGATATGTTTTGATCAACGGTATTATTGTGCCCTTCAGGGCGCCCAAGTCTGCGGAAGCATATGCAACTATTTGGACTAAGGAAGGGTCTCCTTTGGTGGTGTTGACCAAACAATTGCAACAAGTCCTTCAGCAACAGGTTGATGTGCCAGTGAAGTTTGCTATGCGCTATGGCAATCCAACTGTAGCCAATGCCTTCGATGATTTATTAACCAATCATCCTGATCTAGACGAAGTGTTGGCTATTCCCTTGTATCCTCATTATGCCATGTCTTCTTTTGAAACTGCAGTTGAGTTTGCAAGGGAGGTGCATATTGAAGGTAAGTATCCATTCAACTTAAAATTTTTGAAACCCTTTTATAATGAACCTAATTATATTCATGCTTTGGCTGAAAATATAAAGCCTTTTCTTAATCAACCGCACGACCATATTTTATTTAGTTATCATGGTATACCGGGAAGGCATGTCCGTAAAAGTGATGTAACTAGTTGTCACTGTCTTAAGGTTGAGAACTGTTGTCAAATTCCTTCTCCGGCTCATGCAAAATGTTATCGTCACCAGGTATTTACGACTACCCAATTGGTCATGCAGGCTTTGCAAATACCAGAACATCAATATAGCATCGCTTTTCAGTCGAGGTTGGGAAAAGGATGGTTACAGCCCTTTACAGATAAGCGATTGGAGGAAATGCCGAAAGAAGGTATCAAGAAATTACTGATACTTTGCCCAGCATTTGTAAGCGATTGTTTGGAAACATTAGAAGAGATCAATGAAAGAGGAAAAGAATCTTTTATGGAAGCAGGTGGGGAGTCGTACACAATGATTCCTTGTCTGAATACTAACTCTTTGTGGGTGGATGTATTAACTAAATGGGTGAAGGATTTTGAAGGAGGTAGTGGGGAGATGGTACTTGATTTAAGGATGTCGGATGTAAGGATGTCTGATGTAAGGATGTTTGATGTATGATTTTTGGATGGCTGATTTTTTCCGATTGAATTTTTTTCTTCATTCAAAATCTTTTTCATGACTTACTTAGGCTAGTAAAAAAAGAGATCTTTCAAATTTAACCAAATCAGACATCAGACATCCTTACATCAGACATCATACATTAAAAAATATACAACATGTATTTCTATATAAAGGCGCTTCATATCATTTTTATAGTTACCTGGTTTGCTGGAATGTTTTACATTGTTCGACTCTTCATTTACAATACCGAAGCCCAAACAAAGCCTGCAGTCGAGAAACAGATTTTAACCGACCAGTTTACTATCATGATAAGGAGGCTTTGGTTAGGCATTACTTGGCCCTCAGCTGTTTTAACCCTTGTTTTTGGAATCTGGATGGCTACTTACTTTCAGCCGATCCCACAGTGGCTTTGGATTAAAATTATTTTTGTTGTCGCTTTGTATGCTTATCATTTAACCCTACACTCAATTTATGCTTCAGAGATGAAAGGAGTTTTTCGTTATAGCTCCAATCAGTTGAGGATTTGGAATGAATTGGCTACTATCTTTTTAATAGCTATCGTACTACTCGTTTCCGTTAAAAATTCATTGAGCTGGGTGTATGGTATTATTGGTCTACTCTTATTGTCTGGTATTTTATTGGGCGCAATCAAGATTTACAAATTGATTAGAAAGAATTAATTAATTCCTTACAAATAGTGTAATATTAATATTAATTATTATATTTAATGGCAATTGTAGATTAAAAAAATATTATTTGAGCTAAAAATAATTGTCCATTTCATTCGGTATAGTTAATTTTGTCTACCAAATCAATAGACTTATGTTATTTAATGTGTTTATTTTTCCCCGTAATGGTATATTCTACTGTTTTTTTCCATTAATTGGTTGTTGTTGATCGGCTACTATTGATTATTTTTTTTACTTCTTTATCCAAGTTTATTTTAAAAATTACATGAAGCTTACAAAAAATAGCGTTGAACAATTACTCCATCAGTTAGATGGACTAAATATCTCTTCTTTTATCCGGTTGCTAACGGAACAATATCCCGATCAGGTAACCTTTTCCACTAGTTTTAGTTTCGAAGATCAGGCAATTACTCATGAAATATTGAGTAATCAATTGCTAGTAAAAATATTTACCCTTGATACGGGAAGAATGTTTGCTGAAACCTATTCTGTTTGGAATAGTACCAATGAAGCATATAAAACATCTATCAAAGCATATTATCCTAATCAAGATGGCTTAGAACAGTTTGTAGAATCAAAGGGTCCTAATTCATTTTATGAATCAGTTGACAATAGAAAGGCTTGTTGTTTTATCCGCAAAGTCGAGCCGCTGAAGCGAGCACTTGCTGGAAATGCAATTTGGATTACAGGTCTTCGCGCTGAACATTCACCTGATCGTCAAAACCTTCCGATGGTAGAATGGGATGAGGCGAATCAATTGATTAAATACCATCCTATACTTCATTGGTCAACAGAACAGGTCAAAGATTATATTCAAAAACACCGCATACCCTATAATCCATTACATGATAAGGGGTTTGTGAGTATTGGCTGTGCTCCTTGTACTAGGGCCATTCAGCCTGGAGAAGATTTTAGGGCAGGTAGATGGTGGTGGGAAGATGCTGATAAAAAAGAGTGTGGTTTACATGTACATGAACCTAATCCAAATGAAAAGCACTAGAATTTATTTGAGTAAAATTAATCAGCGTCATAAATAAAATAATAGCATTAAACCAATAAGAAAAATACAAGATGAGTGAAAATATAAATTTAGTAGATTCTTCGAGAGCCTCTTCTGAGTTAGGAGATAATAATTACCGTCGCCTAGATTATCTTGATCAATTGGAATCTGAATCCATTCACATTTTTCGTGAAGTAGCTGGTCAATTTGAACGCCCAGCTTTACTTTTTTCTGGCGGAAAAGATTCCATTGTGTTGGTTCATCTTGCATTGAAAGCCTTTCGACCAGGTAAGTTTCCTTTTCCTTTAGTACATATTGATACGGGGCATAATTTTCAGGAAGCATTGGATTTTAGAGATCAATTTGCTCAAGCCATTGGTGAAAAATTAATTGTGAGAAATGTAGCTGACACGATTCGTGAGAAAAATCTTACTGAGCAAAAAGGAAAATTTGCCAGTAGAAATGCGTTACAAACATTTACCTTATTAGATACAATCGAGGAATTTAAGTTTGATGCATGTATTGGTGGTGCTAGAAGGGATGAAGAAAAAGCAAGAGCGAAAGAAAGAATTTTTTCTGTTAGAGATGAATTTGGTCAGTGGGATCCTAAACTTCAACGTCCTGAATTGTGGAATACTTATAATGGAAAAATTGATAAGGGAGAAAATGTAAGGGTATTCCCAATCAGTAATTGGACAGAATTAGATATCTGGAATTATATCCGCAGAAATAAAATTGAATTACCCTCCATTTATTTTTCTCATGATCGGGAGGTATTAGAATATCAAGGTCAACTGGTAGCCACTTCTGAATTTATTCAACTAGAGGAAGGAGATAAGGTTGCTATTAAAAAAGTTAGGTATAGAACGGTAGGTGATATGACCTGTACCGCTGCAGTAGAATCTAATGCCTCTACTATCGATGATATTATCAAGGAAATTATTGCTACCAAAACTAGTGAACGTGGTGAAACAAGAATTGATGATCGGGTGAGTGAAGCAGCAATGGAAGATCGAAAAAAAGGTGGATATTTTTAATAGCTGTGCTTGTTTTTATTAAACAACAATAATGGTCAATTATTTTAAATTTTTATAACAAGCCATTTCATTTGAAATGGACGTAACAAAATACTTATGGATATTTTAAGATTTATAACTGCAGGAAGTGTAGATGATGGAAAAAGTACATTGATCGGCCGATTGTTGTACGATAGTAAATCTATCATGATTGATCAGTTGGAGGCTATTGAAAAGCAAAGTAAAAACAGAGAAGATGGTGAAATTGATTTGGCTTTATTGACTGATGGTTTGAGAGCTGAAAGAGAACAGGGCATTACCATTGACGTAGCTTACAAGTATTTTTCTACACCTACTCGAAAATTTATTATAGCAGATGCTCCTGGTCATACGCAGTACACACGTAATATGGTAACAGGTGCTTCTAATTCGGATTTGATTATAATTTTAGTAGATGCTCGTAATGGAGTTTCTGAGCAAACTAGGCGCCATTCAATCATTGCTTCCTTGTTGAATATACCCCATGTAGTGGTGGCGATTAATAAAATGGATTTAGTAAATAATTCTCAAGATGTTTATAATAATATCGTGATTGATTATTCAGCAGTAGCTGCTTCACTTGGTTTAAAAGATATCACCTATATTCCTATCAGTGCAATTAACGGGGATAATATTGTAGAAAAATCAGCTAGTTTTCCTTGGTACGAAGGAGAGTCTTTATTACATATTTTGGAAAATGTAGCCGTTGCCAATGATATTAATTATACAGATGCAAGATTTCCAGTTCAATATGTGATTCGCCCTCAAACAGATGACTTGCATGATTACCGTGGTTATGCAGGCAAGGTAATTAGTGGTATTTATAAAAAGGGGGATACTATTTGCGTACAACCCTCAGGGTTACAAAGTGTAATTAGTGCTATTGAAATTGGAGGGCAACAGGTTGAAGAAGCTTTTGCACCCCAGAGTGTGGTGATTCATTTGCAAGATGATATTGATATTAGTAGAGGAGATGTAATTGTTAA
This sequence comes from Chitinophagaceae bacterium, assembly GCA_947380605.1. Classification (GTDB taxonomy): domain Bacteria; phylum Bacteroidota; class Bacteroidia; order Chitinophagales; family Chitinophagaceae; genus Ferruginibacter. The sequence goes on along the minus strand of CANCRO010000020.1, from coordinate 30,272 downwards.
AACAGACAATCTGCCAACTATTGAAAATGAATTAGATGTATTGCTTTGCTGGATGGGAAATAAACCCCTGAAAGCGGGTAACAAGTATTTGTTACAAATCAATAGTCGAGTAGTAAAGGCAGTAGTAAAAGAAATTGAGTATAAGTTAGATGTAAACTCTTTATTACAAGAGCCTTCTCCTGATCAAGCTCAATTAAATGATATAGTAAAAGTGAAAATAAAAACGGCTTCCCCCATTCCTTACGATTCCTATAAAAAATTACGAGTAAATGGAGGAGCTATTTTAATAGACGAAACAAGTAATGTAACGGTGGGGGCTTGTATGATTCAATAAAATGAAGCTTATTTGAGTCCTAATCAATAATCTATTTTCTTCTATTGTAAAAAATAAACAATGAAACAATTTATACAAAATCTCCATTCTCGGCATTTGGAATCTGCCAGTTCTTTTCCCGATAAGGAGATGGCTAATCAATTTATAGATGGTTTTTTTGAATTTTTATTTATTCCAAATCAGCTCACTAAACTTTCTGAATTTGAATTGTTGAAGGAGTATGAAAAATATAGGACTTACTTATCTACCCTAGTGTATGATGTAGTAGGAACGGCTGCTAAAACAGAAGAGCTAGTAAAGGTGTTTTTTGAAAGGGTACCATTTATTTATGATGATTTGCATAAAGATGCTGCTGAAATATTAAAATTTGATCCCGCTGCTGAATCAATTGAAGAGGTATTGGTAGCCTATCCTGGTTTTTACGCTACCGCTGTTTATCGCTTTTCTCATCAATTATGGATGCAAGGTGTAAAGCTGATACCTCGACTTTTTTCTGAATGTGCCCATAGTAAAACAGGGATTGATATTCATCCAGGTGCTCAAATTGGTCAGTCATTTTTTATAGATCATGGAACAGGGATTGTAATTGGAGAAACTTCTGTAATAGGTGATCGAGTGAAAATTTATCAAGGAGTTACCTTAGGAGCATTGAGTGTAAGTAAGGAGGTAGCAAAAATGAAAAGACATCCAACGATTGAAGACGATGTGGTTATTTATTCTGGTGCAACTATTTTGGGTGGAGATACAATTATAGGTCATGATAGTGTAATTGGTGGTAATGTTTGGTTAACCCATTCTTTGTTACCCAATTCAATTGTTTATCATAAAAGCGAAGTGAGTATTAAGGATAAAAATAATTTTTCAGATGTATTAAATTTTGTTATTTAATACATCGATTAAGCGTATTCAAAATTAAAAAACTAAAAATAAATAGATGAAAGCAAATAACATTTTAGCAACGATTGGAAATACACCCCATGTTCGTATCAATAAATTGTTTGGTTCCAAGCATGAGGTATGGATTAAATTAGAAAAAACCAATCCTGGTTCAAGTATAAAGGACCGTATCGCATTGTCAATGATTGAAGATGCTGAACAGAAAGGATTATTGAATAAAGATAGTGTGATCATTGAGCCAACTTCAGGTAATACCGGTATTGGTCTTGCTTTAGTTGCTGCGGTGAAAGGGTATAAAATTATTTTAGTAATGCCAGAAAGTATGAGTATTGAGCGTAGGCGCTTGATGTCGTTATACGGAGCCGAATTTGTATTGACTCCAAGAGAAAAGGGGATGAAAGGAGCAATCGAAAAAGCGAGTGAGCTCGTTAAAGAAACTCCTAACGGATGGATGCCTCAACAATTTGATAATCCAGCTAATACAGAAATTCATAGAAAAACATCTGCCTTAGAAATACTCAACGATTTTCCAGAAGGATTAGATTATTTAATCACTGGTGTAGGCACCGGTGGACATATTACTGGTGTTGCAGAAGTTTTGAAGAAGCATTTTCCTAATCTTAAAGTATTTGCTGTTGAACCAGAATTATCTCCTGTGTTGAGTGGCGGTGCACCTGGTCCTCACCCGATACAAGGTATTGGTGCAGGTTTTGTTCCCTCTATTTTGAATAAGGATATTTTAGATGGAGTGATTAAAGTAACTAAAGAAGAAGCTTTTGATTATGCACAAAAATTAGCAAAACAAGAAGGTATATTGGCAGGTATTTCAACAGGAGCATCATTGGCTGCAGTAGCTAAAAAGTTAGCAGAACTTCCTGAAGGCGCAATAGTGTTGACTTATAATTATGATACAGGCGAAAGGTATTTGTCAATTGAGGGATTGTTTTAATTGTGAATGGTCAATTGTGAATTATTATTAAACAAGATTAATAGATTTTCAGAACGTACAGATTTTTTATATTTTATGAAAATGAGTCAACCAACGAAAGGAAAAGTAATACTTGCAGGTGCAGGTTGCGGTGATCCTGAATTAATTACAATAAAGGCTGCAAAGTATTTACAACAGGCTGAGGTGGTATTAACCGATCGACTAGTAAGTAAACATATATTGACTACTTATGTTTCCTCCTCTGCAGAAATAATTTATGTTGGAAAACAATGTCGCCGTGGTTTTAGTACTCCTCAAAAAAGTATTAATGAACTCATTGTTCAGTTTGCTTTAGAAGGTAAATTAGTCGTTCGATTGAAGGGGGGAGATGTGTCTATATTTTCAAATATTTTAGATGAATTGGAAGTGATTGTTGCCAATCAAATTCCTTATGAAATTATACCCGGTGTTTCAGCCGCTATGGGTGCAGCAGCCTATGCGGGTATACCATTAACTGCTCGTGGATATTCAACAGCCGTTCGATTTTTAACCTTGTATAAATCAGAGGTGGTAACGGATAATTATTGGAAAGAATTGTCGAATTGCGATGATACGCTGGTTTTTTATATGTCTTCCGAAACATTAGATACAGTAGTAGAAAATCTTGTCAAAAATAATATCGGAGAGGATAAACTTTTGGCTGTAATAGAACAAGCTACTACACCTTTTCAAAGCGTTCATCAATTTAATTTATATCAATACCACCAGTTGGCTAAAGGAAAGCTTTATGCTTCACCCACCTTAGTGATTATTGGTAAAGTGGTTGCGCTACATGAAAAATTTGCTTGGTTAGAAAATACAGGCTCAACTGGTGAATACTTTAAACCGGTAGAAGATTTACAGTACGAAGAATTAATAGATCAAACATTGATAAAAGAAAAATAGACTCAAATAAATCAATCAAAAATTTATTTGGAATAAAAAATAAAACTAAAGATGTTAGGAGAAGCGAAACATAAAATATTTACTGATCTAATTCAAAACGCTAATAAAGAAGAGTTAGTTTGGATGAATGATTATATAACTAAGTTATTACCTGCTCAAGCTAGTGCTGTGGCAGTGGGTAATTCTTCGGTAAATAAAATTACTATCGTTTACGGAACAGAAACGGGTAATTCGAAAAGGTTGGCAACTGATTTTGCTTCCAAGGCAAAACAAAAAAGTATTCATGCCAAGGTGATTGGCATGGATCAATATCGTTTGTCGGATCTTCCTAAAGAAGAATATTTACTGGCGCTCATTAGTACACATGGTGAAGGAGAGCCACCAATTGCGGCTAAAAAATTCTATGATCATATTCACCAGAATGGATTTAAATTAAACTCTCTGAAGTATAGTGTATTGGCTTTGGGAGATACTTCTTATCCTCTTTATTGTAAAACTGGAGAGGAGATGGATGAACAGTTTGAAAAGTTGGGTGGACTTAGAATTGCACCATTACAAAGATGCGATGTAGAATATGAAGCAGATGCGAATGCTTGGTTTAATAGTGTGCTAGAAAAATTAAGTATTACAAAAACCGGTCTATCTCAAGGTTCAGTTGCTGAAAATGTAGCCACTGTAGTTACTAAAAAAGCGGGTAAACAAATTTATACCGGTGATGTTCTTACTAAAATAAATCTGAATGATCGGGGGTCTAGTAAAGAAACATGGCATATTGAAATTGCAGCTGAAGGATTAGAATATTTGTGCGGAGACTCTATAGGAATTGTTCCTGAAAATCCTTCAACTATAGTAGATGAAATTATTAGTGTTGTAGGAGTTGATTCTTCTAAAACTATCAATTTTAAAAATGAAGCATTTACTTTTTATGACTTCTTAAAAAATAAAATTAATATCGTTCATTTAACTGAGCGTTTAGTAAAACAATATGCTGATATTACTCAGCATCCAATTCTTGCTGGAAGGATGGATTTGCTGGATCTTTTAAAAGTATATCCAGTAAAGGATGTTGCACAATTTGAAGAGATTGTTGTAAAAATGAATGCCATTTCTCCTAGATTATATACCATCGCTTCTTCGCCTACAGCCCATGTGGGAGAAGTGCATATTGTAGTGGTTAAAGATACTTATGAAGTGGACGGCGATACTAAATTTGGTTTATGCTCTGATTATCTCAGTCAGATTTTAACAGAAGGAAAGCAAAAGTTTTTTGTACAGCCCAATAAAAGATTCAGATTACCTGCTCCAGATAAGGATATAATAATGGTAGGTCCGGGTACTGGGATTGCTGCTTTTCGTTCGTTTTTAGCTGAAAGGGATGCAACAGGTGCTACAGGAAAAAACTGGTTATTCTTCGGTGAACAAAGGTTTGCTACTGACTTTTTATATCAAACAGAAATTCAGAATTGGTATGAAACAGGAGTATTGACAAAAGTGAATTTGGCATTTTCTCGAGATCAAGAGGAAAAAATATATGTTCAGCATAAAATGTTAGAAAATTCAGTCGCACTATATGATTGGCTAAATAGCGGGGCTTATTTTTTTGTATGTGGTGCAAAAGATCCAATGAGTGTGGATGTAGAAAATGCCTTACTGAAAATTATAGAACAACATGGAAATAAAACATCCGAGGAAGCTAAAAAATTCCTTGAGCATATGGAAGAGGAAGGAAGGTATGAAAAAGATGTTTATTAGCATTGAAACTATAAAAGCTAAAAAAATTATTAATCAATAAAATAATCCCGATATCGGGAGTCGCCTATGTCAGCTACTAATAAAAAATCAGCGATTGAAAATATTAAAGAGGCTAGTGATGCACTCAGAGGAACTATTAAACAAAGTTTGTCAGATGAAATTACTGGTGCAATTCGTGAAGATGATCAAGCAGTTATCAAATTTCATGGTATGTATCAGCAAGATGACCGTGATAGAAGGGAAGAGCGTGCGGCAAAAAAATTGGATCGATTGTATTCATTTATGATTCGTTTGCGTTTGCCTGGAGGACTACTTTCTGCAAAGCAATGGATTGCTGCGCATCATATTGCTGGCGATAATTCTACTGGAGTTATTAAAATTACTACCCGCCAAACAATTCAGTTGCATGGAATAATAAAATCTAAAATAAAGCCTACTATTCAATCTTTTAATGCGGCTCATTTGGATTCTATCGCTACCTGTGGAGATATTAATAGAAATGTAGCTTGTAGTTCTAATCCAAGTGAATCACCTATTCATGATCAGGTATTTGCTTATGCGGATAAGATTAGTACATTATTAATGCCTAAATCTAAGGCGTATTATGAAATATGGTTAGATGATGAATTGGTGATTGATAAAAAAGAGGAAGAAGATCCTTTATATCAGAATCGTTATTTGCCAAGGAAATTTAAAATAGGGATTGTTATTCCTCCTAATAATGACGTGGATGTTTTAACGAATGATATTGGCTTGATTGCAATCATAGAAGATAATCAGTTGAAAGGATTTAATATAGCTATTGGTGGCGGATTATCAACTACCCATGGTAATGCTGAAACCTATGCTAGATTAGGAACAGTAATAGGATTTGCTGATACAGAGGAAAAGGTTTTAAAAACAGTCTATGAAATTCTTACTGTTCAGCGCGACTTTGGAAATAGGAGTGATCGTAAACTAGCCAGGTTGAAATATACCCTTGATAAAATGGGAGTAGATCAGTATCGAAAAGAAGTAGAAAAACGCACTGGTTTTGATTTGGAACCAGCAAGACCTTTTGTTTTTACTAGTCGTGTAGATCGTTATGGTTGGGAAAAAAGTATTTCAGGTAAATGGTATTATACCTTATTTGTTGAAAATGGTAGAGTGCTGGATGATGAAAAATTAGCGTTGAAGACTGCACTGTTGGAGATAGCTCAGACGGGGAAATGTAATTTCCTTTTCACTAGTAATCAAAACATGATTATAAGTGATATTGCTGAAAAGGATAAATCAGCCATCAATGAAATTTTGAAACGTTTTAAGATCATCGAACATACAGAGGCTGCATCGGTCATTAGAAAAAATGCAATGGCTTGTGTTGCTTTACCAACCTGTCCGCTTGCTTTGGCTGAAGCACAGCGCTATATGCCTTCATTGATTTCAAAGATTGAACCATTGTTAGAAAAACATCAGTTGCAAAACGAAAGTATTATTATGCGGATGACGGGTTGTCCTAATGGATGTGCTAGACCTTATGCAACTGAAATTGGTTTGGTAGGAACCGCTCCAGGAAGGTATAATCTACATATTGGAGGAGATAATGTGGGACAACGTTTGAATCAATTGTTTATGGAAAGTCTAGATGAGTCACAAATTTTGGTTGAATTAGATAGTCTATTTGCTTCCTTTAAGGAAAAAAGAAAAACTAAGGAATCATTTGGAGATTATGCTTTGCGAACACAATTTTAGTAGATAGCATTATTTACTAATTATAATTGTTCTATTAAGATTCTGAAATTAAACTATGACAGATAAAATTCCTTCTTTGGTTGATCCGCTTGCTGACAATGATTCATCGTCAGCGGGGAATCGTTTGTTTCCGGTTTTTCTAAAGCTGGAGAATTTATCCTTATTGATAGTGGGAGGAGGGTATGTCGGAATGGAAAAATTAGCTGTTGTATTACAGAATGCGCCTAATGGAAAAATAAAATTAGTAGCCACTCAAATTAGCGATGAAATTAAGGAATTGGTGGAAGGAAAGAAAAATATAGAATTGATAGAACGCCCTTATCAAAGTTCAGATATTGAAGGTGCTGATATTGTTTTTGCTGCGGTGAATGAGGAGACGGTGAGTAGGCAGGTAAGTAGTGATGCGAAAGCTAGGGGTAAATTGGTTAATGCAGCAGATAAACCCTTGCTCTGTGATTTTTATTTGGGTTCAATTGTACAAAAAGGGAATCTAAAAATTGCTATTAGCACCAATGGTAAATCACCCACCATCGCTAAAAGGGTAAAGGAATTGTTAAATGAAACCTTGCCCGATGAGATTGATGAATTATTAGGCAATATGCAATTAATAAGAAATAAGATGGGGGGCGACTTTGCTGAAAAAGTGAAGCAGTTAAATGAAATCACCAAAAAACTTTCTCAAGATAAATAAGATGAAATCAAATACACCTGAAGAAATAATTGTAGAAATTACTCATTCGAAAGAAGTGGTTTCCACAGTCAATGAGTTGGTTTCATCTCGACGAAAAGTGCTAAATAAATATATGGTAGCTGTATCAGTTATTGCATTGATTGTTTTGTTTACTTATTTTTTTCTTTCTGCCGAACAACTTTCCCAATTGCAATTGGCACTCCAAAAGGATAATCATTTATTTTATTGGATGCTTTTAGTAGGTTTTAGTGCCGAAGTGGTGGCAGGCTCTATGGGAATGGGATATGGTGTAATTTGTACGACCATTTTGCTCGTGTTAAATGTTCCTCCGCCAGTAATCAGTGCAAGCATTCATTCTGCGGAATCTTTTACCAGTGCAGCTGGTTCAATTAGTCATTGGCAGTTGGGTAATATCAATAAAAAACTAGTCAAGTCTTTGGCAATACCTGCAATTATCGGTGCAGTTATAGGCGCAATATTATTAACTTATGTAGGAGAAAGGTATGCAAAAATGACTAAACCCTTTATTGCTTTCTATACAATGTATTTGGGTATAAGAATTATACAAAATGCATTTAGTTCAAAAGATAGTAGTCTCCAAAAGAAAAAGGTCAATATTACATTTCTAGGTTTGATAGGAGGTTTTATAGATTCATTTGGAGGTGGTGGCTGGGGCCCTTTAGTAACGGGCACTTTTATCAAAAATGGTCATACTCCTCGATATGTAATTGGAAGTTCTACTTTTGCAAAATGTATTTTAACCGTAGCTAGCGCTATCACTTTTATTTTTACAATAGGTATTCATCATTGGAATATTGTTGCAGGATTATTGATTGGTGGTATTGTTACAGCTCCTTTCTCTGCAATGCTTACGTCTAAATTGCCTACTAAAAAAATGTTTATTGCAGTGGGTATAGTCGTTATTTTTTGTAGTCTCATCACTATTTATAGAGCTTTATTTTTATAGGATATCTTTTTAATTTAAAGCAAGCTTTACTACTTTTTGTTTTCTATTATTGAATGGAGCGATTGGATGGAAGTAATACTGTGTAATTCTTACTTACTTTTCCCCCTCTCTTTTGTTGCTAACAATTTTACTAAAATAAAATTTAAAATAATTGTCTATTAATTTGGTAGACTAATAAAAATACTATTATCTTTGTAAAACTTTAATAGTTAAACCGCTTGAAGCAAAATAATATTTTATGAAAATGTATTCAATTTCTTGTTGTTCAAGTTTTATTTTAATTCAATCGCTACCTAGCTAAATTTTTTTAATTTAATAGTCTACTAAAATGGTATACTAATTATTATTAAAACCTCTTTCATTATAAAAATGAAGTAAAAAAATATGAAAAAAATTTTAGTTCTTTTGATTTTAATTCCAGTAATTGTCAAGGCTCAATTAAATGGAAGTGCCATTTTGAGTGGTAGAATTGTTGGAGAAAATCACGAAGGGTTATCTGCTGTAAGTATATCTGTTAAAGGTTCTTCCAAGGGTACAATTTCAGATTCTTCTGGCCGATTTTCATTAGTGATTAACCAAAAATTTCCTTTTGTAGTAGTAGTTTCCTCTATAGGATTTACTCCTCAGGAAATTGAATTAAAAAATGCTAATTCGAAATTAGCGATTCAGTTAACTAGTCAAACATTTTTGGCCAATACAGTCGTTGTTACAGCCAGCCGTACTTCTGAAAAAGTATTAAAATCACCAGTTAGTATTGAAAAATTAGACATTAGGTCATTGAAGGAAACGCCTGCTGCATCTTTTTATGATGCAATTGGCAATGTGAAAGGGGTTCAATTAACTACCTCGTCAATCACTTTTAAAGTTCCTAATACACGGGGGTTTAATATTCCTAATAATTTTCGATTTATGCAATTGGTTGACGGTATTGATATGCAGGCAGCAACCCTTGGTGTGCCACTTGGAAATGCCATTGGGCCCACAGAGCTCGATATTCAAAGTATTGAAATAACTCCTGGAGCAGCTTCTGCATTATATGGGATGAATGCGATTAATGGGATGTCGAATTTGATTACTAAAAACCCTTTCACTTCGCAGGGTTTAAGTGTATTTCAAAGAACAGGTTTAAATCATGTGGATGGCATAGATCATTCACCCAGTTTACTTACGGAAACGGCTATACGATTTGATAGAGCATACAAGGATAAGTTTGCTTTTAAGGTAAACGCTAGTTATCTGAAAGGGACTGATTGGATTTCCAATAGCCAATTCGATCAAAATCCAAATAATAAAAATACTGCCAACCCATTGTATCCAGCATTAAGTGGTGCTAACAATGCTGTTTTTGATGGATGGAATAAATATGGTGATGATGCCCTTGCAGGAAGTAATACGGTTTCTATTAGCGGATTAAAAATTGATGGACTTACCAATAGAACCTTAACGGTTGCGCGAACAGGATATTGGGAAAAAGATCTTGTAAATCCATCGGTAGATAATTTGAAACTAGATGCTGCACTTCATTATAAAATTACTCCCAACACTACTTTGGCCTATTCTTACAGAGTAGGAAAAATGGATGGAGTATTTCAAAGAGGTAATAAAATTAAATTAGATAATGTAGTGGTTCAAAATCACCAATTAGAATTGAAGGGAAGCAATTTTACGATTAAAGCCTATACTTCTATTGAAAATTCGGGCGACTCATACAATGTAAAACCATTAGCAGATAACTTAGATCTTTATTCTGGGGGTAGTGGTACTGCTTGGGCAGCAAAATATAAAGCGGCGCTTACATCTTATGCAACTAATAATGGAGGGACATTAATTTCAGATAATCTAGCTGCTGCTAATGCCTTCGCAAGACTTCAAGCTGATGCTAGTAGGGTAGTTCCAGGTACACAGCGTTTTAATACCGTAAGAGATTCTATTATTAGTATTAATAATTGGGATATTAAATCCAGTGCTATTCCTAACGCACCTTTAACTGGTGGTGCCGCTCTAATTCAAAAGAGTAATTTATATCATGTAGAAGGGCAGCTTGACCTGACCAAGCAGGTTAAAATTTTTAACTTATTAGTAGGTGCTGATGCGAGGGTTTATGAATTAATTCCCGATGGAAATAATTTCGTTGATTTTACCCGTTCAATCGCTGATAGAAATAGTCCTTTAGCCAATGGTAGTTTTGGTAGTAATACGTATTATAAAAAATTCGGAGGTTTTGCTCAGCTTACCAAGACATTGTTTAATGATCATTTGAAACTTTGGGGTTCATTGAGAGCAGATTACAATCCAGCGTTCTCTGCAAAACTTACTCCTCGTTTAGCTGCTGTATACACGGTTAATGAAAAGCATAATTTCAGATTTACCTATCAGCAAGGATATCGTTTTCCTGCTTTATTTGAAGCATTATCTTATGTGAATAATGGTAGAGTAAAAAGAGTAGGTATTCTTCCCGTTATTAATGAAGGTCTTGGATACCGTGAAAATAGCTATACCCAGTCTTCCGTTGCTGCTTTTAATGCGGTAGTAAAATCGGCAGGTAATTCAGATGCTGCTGCTTTGGCAAATCGCTCTCTATTGAAATTAGGTGCTTTACCAGATGGTCGTCCTGAAGGAATCAATTCTTATGAGATAGGGTATAAATCGGTTTTATTTGATAATAAAGTATTCATTGACGTGGATGCCTATGCGAATATTTATGATGGCTTTTTAGGACAAGTACAAGTTTTTGTTCCAAAGGAAGAAACGGTGGGTTCTGATGCAGCAGTGATTGCAATGATAGACCGTAATAGAGAGGCTACTTTGTCAAGTGGTGCAAATGCTGCTAGCAAGGGGCAGGAGCGTTACAGAGTTTACACCAATGCAAAAAACAAGTATACCACTTATGGCTCTTCATTGGGATTGACCTATAATTTTTATAAAACCTTTACTATTTCTGGAAACGTAAATTATAATAAAATAAAAGGAATTACTAGTCCTGATTTATTTGTAACAGGATTCAATACACCGGATTGGACTACAAATTTATCTTTTGGTAATAGAGCAATTTCTCGAAATGTTGGATTTAATATTGTGTGGAAATGGCAAAATAGTTTTCTTTGGGAAAGTCCTTTGGTAACTGGTAATATTGCAGCTATTAACAATGTAGATGCACAGTTTACCATCCGATTACCTAAAGTAAAATCAACTATAAAATTAGGCGGTACTAATATATTTAACAATCGCCATATTCAATATGCAGGTGGACCAACTATTGGTGCATTATATTATGTTGCGATTACTGTTGACGGGTTATTGAATAAAAAATAGAAAATTGAATAATTAATTTGAATCCGTCTCCATATTTTTTGGAGACGGATTTTTTTTATCACTGATGTCTAAATAAACTAACACTATCATTTTAAAATACTATAAACTATATTATCTTTGAGACTTGATAAATTATGATTCTTTATTTTAAATCCTTAAGGTAATTAGTGTATTCTTCAATGAAGTATTTCTTTTTCTTTTTAATTTTATTTTTTTCTTATTCTCTTTATTCTCAGGGGGTAAAAAATGTTGATCATACTAGCCAGTATTGGCTAACCTATACAGGTAAATTTAGAGTAAGTAATCAATTGGATTTAATGGCTGAATCAACTGTACGTTCAGTGGATCATTCTATTAATAAAGCATCGCAAAGTTTAGTATTGCTAGGGCTTTCATGGAGTGTAAATGATTTTGTGAAATTAGCGGCTGGGTATCAACATATTTCAGTACTTCCCAATACTTCTAAAATTACAGTAACTCAACCTGAATATAGACCCTGGCAACAAATTCAAGTTTTGAAGAGCTTCTCTTCAAAAAAAATCACTCAAAGACTTAGGTTAGAAGAAAGGTTTCGAAAAATTCTTCTGAATGATTCTACTCTTGCACCTGAAACTCCTTTTAATTTTCGTTTTAGGTATTTATTTTCAGCTGAATTACCTCTTAGTAAAAAAGAAGGGGTACTTAAAAATATTTCTCTGATTTTGAGCGATGAAATATTTATTCAAGCAGGTAAGCAAGTGGTATATAATTATTTTGATCAAAATAGAATTTCTACTTCTTTTAGATACAGATTCAATGAGGGAAATGCTCTTCAGTTAGGTTATATGAATCTTTTTCAGCAATTACCAACAGGTAATAAGTTTCGCAATATGAATATACTCCGGTTGAGTTATTATCAAAATGTAGATCTCAGAAAAGCAAGAAAGGGCTAAGTTGTTTCTTATTATAAATAGCCATATTAATATTTTAGAGAGAAGCTTACTTTTCTAACCAATTAGAAAGATGTTGTGAAATAATACTTGTCTCTACCATAAAACCATCATGACCATAATTAGAATCAATCACTACCAGATTTGCATTGGGAAGATGACGGTTTAAAAATTGTTGTTCAGCAATTGGACAAAGAATGTCACTGTTGATGCCGATAAGGAGGGTTTTTTGAATGATATCTTTTAAAATCAATGCCGTATTTCCACCTCTACCTCTTCCAATATGGTGACTATCCATACTCTTGGTAAGCAACCAATAACTCATCGCATTAAAGCGTTGCACTAATTTACCTCCTTGGTATTGTATGTAAGAAGAGGCTTTAAATTGATCTATTTTTTCTGAATCGGGATCTTTTTGTTGGGCTACCATAATTTGGTAATTACGATAGGTTAGCATACCAATGGCTCTTGCAGCTTTCAATCCATTGGCTCCTGCATCTGCGGAAGGCGACTGCCAACTTTGATCGGCCTCAATTGCCAAACGCTGGGCGGTGTGTATCGCAATACCCCAAGCACTTTCTGTAGCAGAGGTAGCTAATAAAAAAAGTTGTCCTATTCTTTCATTTTCCATGATACACCATTCCATAGCTTGGTAACCACCCATACTACCACCCATTAATAAAAATATCTTTTCAATTCCTAGATGTTCACGTAAAAGGATATGTGCTTTCACCATATCGCGAATGGTAACTAAGGGAAAGCTACTGAAATAGGGGGCTTTTGTAATGGGGTTAATGCTGAGCGGACCAGTACTGCCATAACAAGAACCTAGTATATTGGCACAAACTATAAAATGCTTTTCGGGGTCAATTACTTGACCTGGGCCAATAATCCCTCCCCACCAGTCTGCAGCCTCTGAATTGGCTGTAAGGGCATGACAGACCCATACCACATTGCTTTTATCGGCATTCATTGTCCCATAAGTGCTATAAGCAATAGTTAATTCAGGCAGTGACTCACCGCCTTCCAAAGCTATTGTATGTGGGTAATGAAAATAGTTCATTCAGTAAGTATAGTAGTAAAAAATGCAAAGTAAAGGCTTGCAGCATTTATATTTGTAAAAATATTGAGAAATGATCAAAATAAATTTAAAAAGGGTAGCAGGGGATTTTGGTTTTGAGGCTACCGATGCTAGTGGTCACGTGTTAAAAATGGATACCAGTACTGAAAGCGGCGGGGTAGATTTTGGTATTCGCCCTATGCAGGTTTTATTGATGGGTATGGGAGGATGTAGCGGTATTGATATTGTAATGATCCTTCAAAAGCAACGCCAGACGATCGTTGATTTTTCAATGCATATAGAAGGAGAACGTGAAGCAGGCAAGGAACCTTCCCTTTGGGAAAATGTAAAGCTTGTATTTGAGCTAACTGGCGATATAGATTTAGATAAAGCACAGCGAGCTTGCGATCTTTCAATGAATAAGTATTGCTCTGTGGCTGAAACCCTTCGAAGAGGGGGGGCTAATCTTAGCTGGGAGGTAAGAGTGACTAAAGTGACTGCTTCCTAAAAAAGTAGAGGAGTTTAATTAGTTTTTGAACTTAAATTGCATTAAAATCTTTTTAATAAACGCTTTATCAATTTTTGTTTTTCTTGAAAATAAAAAATGAAGCAATTTTGTAATTCTCCAATCTGGTTTCCCCCATTAGGAAAAGTAGATATGGAGTTGATATTTTAATTATGAACCCAATTACACAAGCTATTCGCATTCAGACCGACAGAACCAATGAAATGGAACATTCTACTCCCTTGTTTCTTTCCAGTAGTTTTTGTTTTGATAATGCAGAAGATATGCGTGCAGCTTTTGCTGATGAGAGTGATGATAATATCTACAGTCGCTTTAGTAATCCAAGTGTACAAGAATTCACCGATAAAATGGTAGCTCTTGAAGGAGCAGAAGCTGGTTATGCTACTTCATCGGGAATGAGTGCAGTTTTTGCTTCCATGATGGCATTATTAAAAAAGGGTGACCATCTGGTATCCTGTAGTTCCATCTTTGGAAGTACCCATACCATGATAAAAAAGTATCTCCCCAATTATGGTATCGAATTTAGTTATGTGAGTGCCGATCAACCGGATCAGTGGGAGGCTGCTATCCGACCAAATACTAAAATGATTTTCCTCGAGACACCGACTAATCCTGGTTTGGCTATTATCGATTTGGAAATGTTGGGCTCTCTTGCTAAAAAATATAATCTTATTTTAAATGTAGATAATTGTTTTGCTACACCAGTATGCCAACGGCCGATAGATTTTGGAGCACAGCTGGTAGTACATTCTGCAACAAAATGGATCGATGGACAAGGACGCGTATTAGGAGGAGTGGTAGTTGGTAAAAAGGAATTGATTGCTGATATTTATGCTTTCTGTAGAAGTACTGGTCCTGCTATGTCGCCCTTTAATGCTTGGGTATTAAGCAAAAGCCTAGAAACCTTGGATGTGCGAATGGAAAGGCATGCTAAGAATGCATTACATATTGCCACCATATTGGAAAATCATCCAAAAATTAGTTTTTTGAAATACCCCTTTCTTCCTAGTCATCCTCAATATAAAATTGCCATTAAACAAATGCAAAATGGTGGAGGAGTAGTTTGTTTTAATTTAACTGGTGGGTTGGAAAGTGGTCGTAATTTTTTAAATAGCCTTACAATGCTTTCCCTCACTGCTAATCTTGGTGATACAAGAAGCATTGCTTCTCATCCAGCAAGTACTACTCATGCTAAGTTGTCTGAAGAGGAGCGATTGGCTACTAATATAACTCCAGGCCTTATTCGTATTTCAGTTGGGTTAGAACATGTAGATGATATTCTAGCTGACATCCTGCAGGCATTAGACAAATGTTAATACTCAATAAATAAGTTCTATTGTTGCGTTGGATTTATTGAAATCTCTGATGTAATACATCCCCTAATAATGAAATATTGCGCTAAACAATAGGTTAGCATAATACCTACACTAGCCATCGGAAAGGGCTGATAAAATTTATTGATTGCCAATAAAGAATCTGATAGTACAAAAAGCATTGCCCCTAAAATGAAGTATATGTTGGCTGGTGCAATTGTTTTATAATAGACATGTAAACTACACAATAGCATACTAGAGATAACCGTTGCGTATAAAGTAACTGGTATTTTTAATTCTCCTAAATGAGGAAGTAATAAAATTACCAATCCTATACCATAGCTAAGGATTACTGCAATCCATACAGGTTGTTTTTTTAATAAAGAAGGAGCTTGGTTTTTTATTGATAAAAAGTAAAAAATATACAAAATATGGGTAGTTAAAAAACAAGCTAGGCCTGCGATAAAAAATAATGAGCCACGGCTATCCAACAATAAAAAAATATCACCCCACCAAGAGAAAAACAACCCAATGAAAACTAATTTTTTAGTACCTCCAAATCCTGAGTGGTAAAGCATAGCCGCTAATACAGGCATGAGTAAGGATTTAGCCAAGCTGTGCAGTAGAGGAAAACCCACTTGTACAGCAATTAAATCAGTGAATGCAATTAGCCCAAAAAAAAGAGTAAATTTTTTAATTGAAGATGCTTTCATAAATCGTTTATCTATCCATTACTACTAGAGGTAAGCGATAACTAAAATTTTACATAGGGAGCGCCACCAAAAAATATCTTTAATGAATCTATAGCCCTCAAGGTATCTGAAAGAGGGGTTTTAAAGGGCATGGCTAATTCATAATTAGAGGAGTCTACTTTTATTATCATCAACTGATGTCCGTAAGAAGTAAGTTTATTATAGATTGATTCAGCAACTTCAGCGGAAGGGTATTTTTTGATAATGATTTTAAACGTAAAGCTATCTTTACTATTAGCAACCTTTGCGGTATCGACTGATTTTGGTTTTAATGAATCTGCCAAGGCTGATTTTTCAGTCATTATTGATTGGTTATCCGAATTACTATTTTGCATTAAATAATATATAGCAAAACCTACTAACAATAACAATATTGCTATTATGGTGAATTGCATATTTCTTTTATTGTTATTGACTTTATTAGTACTTTCAAAAGAAATACTTTCATCCCTCTTTTCTCTCAATTGTTTGGGGAAATCGTCTATTTTCGGTGTAATAAAATGACCTGCAATAAATTGGTAATCTCCTTGTTGTGTTTTTTGAATAGTTCCTACTCCTTCAATAACTAATGGCTTGCCAATATTTAAAAACTGTTTTGCCAAGGTAACATAAGAATCTAAATCAGAGGAGGCGAGGGGAAACATTTTCCCTGTATGTTGAACAATGTGATTGACCAATTCTGTGTCTTCGGTAGCCTTTGGATTGAAGGTAAATTGAAAGGCATTTTCAGGTAGTACAATATCTTTTTCCTTATCATTTGGCATGGGTAATAGTACCGAAGGGTCTAAAGTAAAGGTGCCGATGCCCTGAAGGGTCACTTTTTTTGAAGTGTATAAAAATTGGACTATGAATTGTTCTATTTTCACAAAATCAAATTTAGTGATTCCAAACCTAATCAATATTACTCAATTTGCAAAACTACTTCCCATTAAATCGTTAACTTTACACTATGATAAGTGAAAAAGATAGGGCTTTTTTAAAGTATTGGGAGGCAAATCGGGAAATTGAAAACACATTCAAGCGTAAACTTTCCGGTGGATTTCCCATGGCTTTACTATTTGGGTTACCTATCATTTTATTCATTGTGGTCATTAGAATTTTTCTTCCCGATTGGTATATGAAAATTTCAGCTACCTCTTCGGGTATGTTTTTTACTGCAGTAATAGCAATGATTGGAGTGGTATTTTTTTATGCTTATTTCAGAATGCAATACAAGTGGGAAATGAATGAGCAATTATATCATGAATTAAAATCAAAAGAAAATAAATCGAACAACATAACAAACATTCATTAATTACTAAAATCCATGCAAAAATTATTTTCACTCTTGCTAGCGATAACAATCATGTTGTCAGCTTGTAACAAATCAGCCACTGTAGATAAATGTACATATGTTGCACCCACTGCAGTTGCGCCAGCTGCAGAAGTCGCTGCTTTAAAAGCTTGGCTAGATGCCAATTCTTTGGAATATACTCAACATCCAAGCGGTCTTTTTTATAAAATAGTTTCACCAGGAAATGGAACTGTTCCTGATGTTTGTTCAAATGTTGGGGTGAAGTACATAGGAAGATTAACTACTTCTTCCACCTCTTTTGATGAAAACACAACGGGTACTGCTTTTATACTTGGACAATTAATTGCAGGTTGGCAGATTGGTATACCATTAATTCATAGTGGTGGTTCTATTATTTTATATATTCCTCCTTCATTAGGATATGGAAGTTCAGGTGCTGGATCTGCAGTACCACCGAATTCAAATTTAGTATTCTCTATCGAATTATTAGGTATTAGATAATTAATTTCGATTAGAAAAGGGTGAGATTAGTTGAATGAGTAAATTAACTGCGAGATAAATAGGGAGTTAATTTCGAAAATCAAATAAACCAATTAAGGGTTATACAAAAATATTCCTAATAGTTTTATCAATGTAAATTATTTATCATTGACTCCAACTATTAGGAATTTTATTTTCAAATAAGCATAGGAAGAGTAACCACTTAATAGATCCAGTTAAATTGATATTCCAAAGGAGCTTTTTGATTTCTTCCTGCAATTTTTCTAAATCTCTCAGGTAGTGCCATCAAGTAATCTCTAGCTTTTTCAGCTTTGTCATTGATTCCTGTGATGTTGGAAATATTCCATTCGTTTACAAGAGATTCTAAAATATCGGTATAATCCCAGGTGGTATATACACCTAGTCGTTGAGCTGCATCACTGAAATGGTCAAAGGCTTGTCCAATTTTTTCACCAGATTGGCGAAGAAAATGAGCAGGCATTACAATTTTTTTTCTCATCATATCTTCAAAGGCTAACATCATTTCACTGGGATCTATTTCAAAGATTTTCCCTACAAAACTTTTGTATGCTTTTGCATGACGCGCTTCATCTGCGGCTATTACACCACATATTTTAGAAAGTTGCGAACATCCGTGTGTTTTCGCAATGGTGGCAGTTCTACGATGAGAAACATTAGTAGCCAATTCCTGAAAAGAAGTATAAACAAAATTTCTATATGGATCTCTGCCTGTTCCAATATCAAATCCATCCGCAATCAAATATTGAGTGCTAATTTCCATTTGCCTCATATTAACTCTGCCAGATAAGTAAATATATTTATTTAACAAATCACCATGCCTATTTTCCTCTGCTGTCCACATCCTTACCCATTTACTCCATCCTTGAGGTTCCATTTTATCAACTCCTTCTACATCCGTAAGCCAACTTTGATAAGTAGGTAAAGCTTCTTCGGTAATAATATCACCCACTAAAACGGCTAAGTAATCGTAGGGCAATTCTTTACAAGATTCTTGTAATTCTTTAATACTTGATCTGAAATTTTCTGAAGAGCTATCGGGCAAAAAATCGGTGGGTTGCCAGTTAGTGTCAATGTCTTTTAAAAACTCACTTACAATACTGTCCATCTTTTGGCCTAAAAAATTCATTACCTCAATCCTTGTATTTGTTTGATTCATTTTATTTGTATAATTATAAATAATACGATCCGTCAATGTTCATCACAAAAATGGTTGCAAATATACAACCTTTACTAATGGATTAGATTGCTTTACTGCCAATAAATAACGTGTAAAAAAGAAGGCTAAGGAATTATTTAGACTCCATATTTTCTTTTGATATCTCTGTCTGTCTCTCTTTCTTTGATACTTTCTCTTTTGTCATAAATCTTTTTCCCTTTGCCTAAACCAATTTCCATTTTAAATAAACCTTTTTCTGTAAGAAAAATTTTAAGGGGTATTATGGAGTATCCTTTTTCTTTTGTCTTGGCTTCTAGTTTTTGAAGTTCTCTTTTATTGAGTAAAAGCTTTCTTTCTTGCATTGGCTCATGGTTATTATAAGTACCAAAGCTATATTCAGAAATATGTAAGCTTTTTACATACAGTTCCCCTTTGTCAAAGAAACAATAACTATCATTAAAGCTAGCTTTACCTGCACGAAGACTCTTAATTTCAGTACCAGCAAGCACCATTCCAGCGATGAAGGTTGCTTCAAAAAAATATTCATGATAGGCCTTACGGTTACTGAGTTCCAAACTTTAAAATTTATTACAAAAGTACAATTAATCCAACTAGCTTGTTTCAATTTTTAGCTTTCTCAAAGATTATGATACCTTAGGTACTATAGCCACTTAAAAATTTCATGTAAACAAAAAACGGCAGTTACCCAATTGGAGCAAACTGCCGTTTTATAAAGTCATTAATCCTTTTATTGCCTGAATAAAACTATTACAGAGGCCATTTTCTGTTTCAATTCTTTTCTGTGAACTATAAAGTCTAGAAATCCATGCTCCAACAAAAATTCACTACGTTGGAAACCTTCTGGAAGATCTCTTTTAATCGTTTCTTTAATTACCCTAGGACCTGCAAATCCAATCAGTGCACCAGGCTCACCACAGATAATATCTCCTAACATAGCAAAAGAAGCAGTGGTTCCTCCAAAAGTTGGATCAGTGCATAAAGAAATGTAAGGGATTTTATTATCTGTAAGCTGTGATAACTTACCTGAAGTTTTAGCTAATTGCATTAAAGAAAATGCGCTTTCCATCATACGGGCACCACCACTTTTATTAATGATCATAAATGGAATGCCATGTTGGATACAGTAGTCACAGGCTCGGGAAATTTTTTCCCCCATTACACTGCCTAGACTTCCACCAATAAATTCAAAATCCATGCAGGCAACTACTAAGTCATTGGTATCAACTTTTCCATGAGCTACGGTAATGGAGTCGTGAATTTCAGTTTTTTCATAGGTTTCTTCCAATCTTTTTTTGTAAGATTTAAGATCTACAAAGCCTAAGTGATCTTTTGAAACAATATTGGCAAATAATTCAGTGTATTGATTGTTGTCAAATAAAATCTCAAAATATTCGCTACTTCCAATTCGATGGTGGTACTCACATTTTGGACAAACAAAATAGTTCTCTCTTATTTCATTTACTGTGCAGGTATATTTACAAGAAGGACATTTGGTCCAAAGCCCTTCTGGAGCATCTGCTTTTTCCTTAGTAGGCGTAAGAATTCCTTTTTTTATGCGCTTAAACCAGCTACGTTTTGTTTCCTCAGTTACCCCATCTTCTCCCGCCAGATTTGCGTCAAAATCTTCTTCTTTAATCATATAAATTGGCCAAACAATAATTTTATACTTCTAGAAGTCGTAAAGTTTTATTGTGTTTTTTTAATGATAAAAAAATATTCATTTTTTGAATCTACTTTTTAAATACTAAAAAACAAATTCATTATCCAAAATAACTCAAATTTCATGCTTTATAAACGTTTTCCTTTCGGAAAATGCAGCTAAGCATTTCTATTGATACAATTTAGGTCTTCGAATGCAATTTCTAATCTTTTGCTGAAGCTTTCTTGACCTTTTCGAAGCCAAACTCTTGGGTCATAATGTTTTTTGTTAGGCTTGTCTGCACCATCTGGGTTGCCTAATTGTCCTTGAAGGTAGGCTTCATTCTTTTTGTAATTCTCTAGTACTCCGTCCCAGAAAGCCCATTGAAGATCGGTATCAATATTCATTTTGATAGCTCCATATCCAATAGCCTCACGAATTTGATTTTGAGGTGAGCCACTGCCACCATGGAATACAAAGAATACTGGTTTTGGTCCAGTACCTAATTCTTTCTCAATAAAAAGCTGACTGTTGTTTAATATTTCAGGCCTTAATTCTACATTACCTGATTTGTAAACACCATGAACATTTCCAAAAGCAGCTGCTACAGTAAACATACTGCCTACCTTGCTTAATTCAGTGTAGGAGTAAGCTACGTGCTGCGGTTGAGTATATAACTTATCATTTTCAATATCCGTATTGTCTACTCCATCTTCTTCACCTCCGGTTACGCCTAATTCAATTTCGATACTCATGCCCAAGGGCGCCATTCTTTTGTAAAACTCTACAGAAGTATGAATATTTTCTTCAATCGGTTCTTCACTTAAATCAAGCATATGAGAACTGAAAAGTGGTTGGCCTTTTTCTTTATAAAATTGTTCTCCCGCATCAATTAAACCACTTATCCAAGGAAGCCATTTTTTAGCAGCATGGTCTGTATGTAAAACTACCGGTACCCCATAATGTTTAGCAACATTATGAATGTGCAATGCACCAGAAATACCTCCAGAGATATTCGCTTGTAACTTATCATTGGGCATCCCTTTTCCAGCTAAAAATTGCGCACCGCCATTACTAAATTGTATAATTACAGGAGAATTAACCTTTGCAGCGGATTCTAAAACCCCATTAATAGTGTCTGTTCCTATGCAGTTAACTGCAGGTAATGCAAATTGGTTATCTTTTGCATCATTATAAAGTGCTTCTAATTCAGCTCCGTGTAATACGCCGGCTTTGTACTTACCCATAATTGTTTTTTTTGCAAAATTAAGTGAATTTAGCTTTTATCGAACGCTTATTTAACCGGATTAGTTAATTATCAAATAGCATTTCTATATAAGCTTATATTTATATATCAATTTATTTTCTAAAGTTGACACTATATTTAAATTGAAGAGTCGTAAAGTTTCCAGTTAAAAAAACAGGCAGGCTTATTTTGAGAGGCTTTGAATAATATCATACTTGGTAACAATATGAAACATTCCGGTTTCATCCTTACTGAGTACGGCACCATTTTCTTTGGTGATAAAATTACTTAATCTTTCAACAGGACAGTCGAAAGCTACTTCGGGATAGGCTTTTTCCATCACTGATGCTATAGTTTGCGTTTTAATGCCGCCATTGTTAAGTATTTGATTAAATAAACCACCTGCAGAAATAGCTCCTACGTTTGAACCTTCACTCATCACTGGGATATTTTCAATATCATATTTTTTCATCAATTCTATGGCAGCTGAAACGGATTGATTTGGGGTAAGCGTAATCAATCTTTGACTGCCTCTTCCATTAATAAGATCTTTAAAGGTTTTCATTTCTAAAAAACCTCTTTCTAACATCCACTCATCATTATATATTTTTCCAACATAACGGCTACCATGATCGTGGAAAATCAGCACTACAACATCTCCTTTTTTTAATTGATCTTTTAGTTGCATTAATCCCTGTAAACAACTACCTGCACTATATCCGCAAAAAAGCCCTTCTTCTTTAGCAATTCGTCTAGCCATTACAGCCCCGTCTTTATCAGTGACTTTAGTAAATTCATCAATCACACTCATGTCGTAATTGGCAGGCACAAAGTCTTCTCCAAAACCTTCACTGATGTAGGGGTATACTTCTTTATGATCTATTTCTCCAGTATCGAAATATTTTTTTAATAGGGAGCCATAGGAATCGATAGCCCAAACTTTAATAGCAGGATTTTTTTCTTTTAAGTATTTTCCAGTCCCAACAATGGTACCCCCAGTGCCAGTAGCTACCACTAAATGGGTAACCTTACCTTCCGTTTGCTCCCAAATTTCTGGTCCAGTTTGTTCATAGTGCGTAAGTCGATTAGCGAGATTGTCATATTGGTTTACATACCAACTATTAGGCACTTCAGCAGCTAGTCTTTTGCTGACAAAATAATAACTTCTTGGATCTTCAGGCTCTACATTAGTTGGACAAATAATTACTTCTGCACCCACTGCTTTTAAAATGTCTGCCTTCTCTTTCGATTGCTTTTCGGTAGTAGTGAAAATGCATTTATATCCTTTTACACAGGCGGCTAAGGCGAGCCCCATACCTGTATTGCCACTCGTTCCTTCTATAATGGTACCTCCAGGCTTTATTTTTCCTTCCTTCTCTGCTACTTCTAGCATTTTGAGTGCCATCCGATCTTTAATACTATTGCCAGGATTAAAATATTCTACTTTGGCTAAAACGGTGCAAGGAAGGTCTTTCGTTATTTTGTTTATTTGAATCAATGGTGTATTACCAATGGTTTCCAAAATGTTATTTAGCCACATAAAATAGTTGTTTTAACAAAGTGAACGAAAGGTATAACCTATAAATGATAGCATTATTTTGACAATATTTCAATCCCCTTCAATACAGCATGATCTTCTTTATTTATGATTTCATAAAATCCTTCATTTTGCCAGATTTGTCTGGCTAGTGATGATTTAATTCTGGTTAACAATTGTTTTTTATCAGTTGAATTGATAGCGGATAAATCGATAGAATCTTTTTTTGCTACATCTTGAAACTGTTTCCAATCGACTTCGTTAAATGAAAATTGATTGCCAAAAGCTGAGATATTTTTAAGACTAGATAAACGAGCTTTATTCTGTAAAAAATAATGATAAGTAAAATCGCCAATAATGCCTTTCATATATATTCTTGAAAGGTGATTAGAAAATAAAGCAGTATCAAGCGCAACAAAAATATCTGGAGTAATGCCACCACCTCCAAATAATTTTTTCCCTTTTTGAGTGGTAAAAATTTTGCTGGTATCATTTTTTAGAGAATCTGCATTAACCACTTCACCATCATGAAATCGTTGATTAATTTCTTCATAATAAGCCCTTTCTCCATTTTTATAGGACCGTTGAATACTCCTTCCTATTGGCGTATAATATCTTGCCACTGTTAACCTTAGTGCACTTCCATCATTCAAATCAAATTGCTCTTGCACTAATCCCTTTCCAAAACTACGTCTACCTATAATAGTAGCTCTATCCCAGTCTTGAAGGGCACCCATTAGAACTTCACTTGCACTTGCAGATCCTTCATCTGCTAAAACCACTAAGGCTCCATTCTCAAAAAGCCCTTCTCTTTGGCAACGATATTCTTTTTTTGGAATATGCTTTCCCTCGGTATAAGTAATTAATTTATTACCCGATAAAAATTCATCAGCAATAGCAGTTGCCTCATCTAAAACACCCCCACCATTACCTCTTAAGTCTAGTATTAATTTTTTAAGTCCTTGTTTTTGTAAGCCTTCTAAAGCCTTCATAAACTCTTTGTACGTAACCTGAGAAAACTTATTGAGTTTAATATAGCCAATGCCATTTTCAATGATATAGCTGGCATCTACACTGCTAACCGGTATGATTCCTCGAACGATAGAAAATTTCTGGACTTTACCTTCTCGAACAACATTAACAGCAACTGATGTGCCTAATTCACCTCTCAATAGTTTCTTTATACTTTCAGCAGATATTTTTTTTCCAACAATAACACTATCATTTACTTGAATTAATTTATCTCCGATGGTTAATCCAGCCTTAAAGCTGGGGCCATCGGGGATTACGTTTAAAACATTTAGTGTGTCGTTGAAAATATTAAATTCAATTCCTATTCCAAAAAAGTTTCCAGCAATATCGTCGTTAACCGCTTGAAGTTCTTCTGCAGGAATAAATACCGAATGCGGATCCAGTTTATTTAAAACAGTCATGATAGCAGAATCACCCAATGAGTTTATCTTTACCTCATCCACATATTTATTTTGGATTAAATTCATTACTTCTTGTAAAGCAGTTACCTTGTCAAGAGAGAAAAAATTTCTTCCGGGTTGGTTATCCCTCATTTTATATCCTATCAGCATACCAGCAATCATGGCGATGCTAATAAGCAGAGGAAGCCATATTTGGATCTTTTTATTCATATCTTATCACTTATTAACACGAAAATAAATGAAATATAATGAATGCGGTAGTTGAGTTTTAAATGGAAGTGATAATCACTATAAAAAAGTATAAATTTGATGTATGTCAATTAAATTAATTGCCGATAGTGGCGCTACTAAAACGACTTGGTGTCTGTTGCAGAATAATAAAAAGAAAATCCTTTCTACCCAGGGGTTAAGTCCTTATTTTCTAAAGACTGATCAAATTCAGCAAATTGTGGGTGCTGAGGTTCAGTCAAAATTGAAGGGAATAGCGCCAGATGAAATATTTTTTTATGGAACAGGGTGTATTAATCCAGGAAATGAAAAATTGGTAAAAAAAGCGTTGAGCAATTTATTTCCCCATTCTGCTATCCAGGTTACCCACGATTTGATGGGCGCAGCAAAAGCATTGTGTGGTGACCAACAAGGGGTAGCCTGTATTTTGGGGACTGGATCAAATTCTTGTTATTACAACGGTAAAAAAATAGTTAAAAATAGTCCAGGACTTGGATTTGTTTTGGGTGATGAGGGCAGTGGGGCCTATATGGGAAAAAAGGTAGTCCAATATTATTTGTACAATACTTTTGATCCCGATTTGATGGATCGTTTTAATGCCCTATTTAAAACTAACTCTGCCGAGATTCTTGAAGCGGTTTATAAAAAACCTTTACCTAATCGGTACCTAGCAAGTTTTGTTCAATTTTTAATTGAAAATAGGGGGCATTACATGGTGGAAAATATTATAGAAGATAGCTTCAATGATTTTTTCTTTCATCACGTTTATAAATACAAGGAAAGTTGGACTATGCCTATCAATTTCGTTGGAAGTGTTGCTTTTGGATTCAAAGATGTGTTGAATGAAATGTGTAATTCCTATGAATTGCAATTGGGGAAAGTATTAAAAAATCCAATGGATGGTCTCATTAAATATCATTCTAAATAAACGTCATTTTATTCAATTATTTAGAAAGAATAGGGGAGTAAAAATCGAATGGATTATTGTTAATCCCTGTTGTATCCACTATTTTTATTTCGCTAAATTTTTGATTTAAAATATCAACGAGCTTTCATACATGCAAGACATTGAACCATATTTTAATTGGAGACATCTTTATACTGCTGAAGAGGATCAATTGTCACCCTTTTATGGTCGAATCTACAGTGAATTTGAGTTCTCCAATACCGTCTATAATTATTACATTCATCCTCAATGGGACGATTTTGGTTCTCGGACTTTATATTTAAAAATATTGTTTGTAGAGTACGAACAGCAATACGCGATCATTGAACTAATGGGCGAATGGAATGATGCGATCGAAAATGATGTGATGACCCTTCGAAGGGATATCACCGATTTGCTTCAAAAACAGGGTATTTCTAAATTTATATTAATCGCAGAAAATGTACTGAATTTTCATAGTAGCGATGATAGTTATTATGAAGAATGGTTTGAATCCCTTTCAGACGAGGGGGGCTGGGTAGTTATTGTGGATATGCCCGTCCAAAGTCAGTACGATTTTAAGCGGGCTAGGCTGACTAATTATGTCGCTTTGATGGATTTTCCACAGTGGCGAACATTAAAGCCCGAATTGGTGTTTAATCAGGTGGATGACTGGATCAATCGGCAGCTTAAATAATTGTTTTTTTTGATATTTAACAATGTCCGAAAACCTTTGCGTAATATTTTTTAATTAAAAACTTTTTTGATGGTTCCTTACGTATTTTTGTAACCTGAAAAAATTAATCAAGTTTATATGACATCTAAACAATTTTTCGCCTCTTCGATTGGAAAGAAAATTACCATGGGCCTTACTGGCTTCTTTTTAATCAGCTTTTTGATTGTTCACTGCGCTATCAATTCAATGATTTTTTTCAATGATGGAGGTCAGACTTTCAATCACTGGGGGCATTTTATGGGGTCAAATTTGATCATCCGAACTGCTGAAATTGGACTTTTTGTATTTCTATTGATACATATCATTCAAGGGTTATTATTGTGGAAGCAAAATAGGAGTGCCCGGCCGGTTAAGTATATCGTGACCAAATTGAATGAAAATAGCAAATGGTATAGTCGGAGCATGGGCTTACTAGGTACATTGATTCTTATCTTTTTAATATTGCATCTTTATCATTTCTGGACGCCTTCAAGATTTGGTGGTATAGCAAATGTTCGACCATTAGAGGAGACCACACTTGCCGATTATAATAACCAGTCGGTGCATGATTTATATAAAGAAATGCTCCAGGTTTTTCAAAATAATTTATTGATTGTAGTGGTCTATGTGTTAGGTGTAATTTCTTTGTGCTGGCATTTATTACATGGTTTTCAAAGTGCATTTCAAACTTTTGGATGGAATCATAAAAAATATACTCCCTTAATTAAATCATTGGGAGTAGCGTATTCAATTATTATTTGTTTGTTGTTTGCAATGATGCCCATCGCTATTTATTTGCATTGGGTAGGTTAATCCATTTGCTTTCAATAAAAATTTATATTATAAAATATCAACCAATTAATTAATCAACTAATTACCTCTACTATGGCTTTCGATTCGAAAATTCCCAAAGGTGAAATGAATGAAAAGTGGAATGATTATAAAGGGCATGTGAAACTGGTGAATCCTGCTAATAAGCGTAAACTAGAAGTGATTGTAGTAGGAACCGGTCTGGCTGGTGCATCTGCTGCTGCTTCCTTAGGAGAAATGGGTTATAAGGTAAAAGCATTTTGTTTTCAAGATAGTCCACGCAGGGCGCATAGTATTGCTGCCCAAGGAGGAATCAATGCGGCTAAGAATTATCAAAATGATGGAGATTCTGTTTTCCGTCTTTTTTATGATACAGTGAAGGGTGGCGATTACAGAGCTAGAGAGGCTAATGTACATCGCTTAGCGGAGGTAAGTACGTCCATTATTGATCAATGCGTAGCACAAGGAGTTCCCTTTGCTAGAGAATATGGAGGATTATTAAGCAATCGTAGTTTTGGAGGTACACAGGTACAACGTACCTTTTATGCTGCTGGACAAACTGGTCAACAATTATTATTAGGCGCTTATAGTGCTTTAGAAAGACAAGTCGCCTTAGGAAATGTAACGATGTATGCTCGTCATGAAATGCTAGATGTAGTGATGATTGAAGATAAGGCGAGAGGAATTATAGCACGTAATTTAGTTACAGGAGAATTAGAAAAACATTTCGGCCATGCGGTACTGTTATGTTCGGGTGGTTACGGAAACGTATTTTATTTGAGCACTAATGCAATGGGAAGTAATGTAACGGCTGCATGGAAAGCTCATAAGAAGGGTGCTTTTTTTGGTAACCCTTGCTTTACACAAATTCATCCAACTTGTATTCCTGTTTCTGGCGATTATCAAAGTAAACTAACACTAATGAGTGAAAGTTTGCGCAATGATGGTCGTATATGGGTCCCAAAAGCGAAAGGGGATAATAGAAAGCCGGTTGATATTCCAGAAGAAGAAAGAGATTATTATCTAGAAAGAAGATATCCAGCTTTTGGGAATTTAGTACCTCGTGACGTAGCCTCAAGAGCGGCTAAAGAGCGTTGTGATGAAGGATATGGAGTGGGAACCACCAAATTGGCTGTTTATCTAGATTTTGCAGATGCTATTCTTAGGTATGGTAAAATTGAAGCGGGTAAAATGGGTGACCATTCAGCTAGCGAAGCTGCATTAATTCAATTAGGAAAAGAGGTGGTGAAAGAAAAATATGGTAATCTATTCGCTATGTACGAAAAAATTACTGGTGAAAATCCATACGATATGCCCATGAGGATTTATCCAGCGGTGCATTATGTGATGGGTGGATTATGGGTAGATTATGAATTACAAACCACTGTTAAAGGTTTATATGCATTAGGTGAAGCTAATTTTAGTGAACATGGGGCTAATCGATTGGGTGCTTCTGCATTGATGCAAGGTTTGGCAGATGGCTATTTCGTAATCCCTTATACTTTAGGTAATTATTTGGCTGATGAAATTCGTACTGCTAGTATTTCTACTGATCACCCTGCTTTTATCGAGACAGAGAAAGCGGTGAAAGATCGCATTGATACCCTACTGAATATTAAAGGAAAGCAAACGGTAGAAAGCTTCCACAAACGGCTTGGTCTGATCATGTGGGATAAATGTGGAATGGCAAGAAATGAAAAAGGATTAAAGGAAGCCATTGAGCAAATTCAAGCTTTGAAAAAAGAGTTTTGGTCAGATGTAAGAATACCAGGTGAGGCCAATGGGATGAACACTGAATTAGATAAAGCAGGTAGAGTGGCAGATTTTATTGAATTGGGTGAATTGATGTGTAAAGATGCGCTCGTTAGAAATGAAAGTTGCGGTGGTCATTTTAGGGAAGAATATCAGACAGAAGATGGTGAAGCCAAAAGAGATGATGAGAATTTCAGTTTCGTTTCTGCCTGGGAATACGTAGGTGAGAGTGACTGGAAATTAAATAAAGAAGAACTTACATTTGAAATTGTAAAGCCTACTCAAAGGAGTTACAAATAAGCTAAACTAACTATTCAACAACTTAACCATTCAATAATGGAACATTACAAAATGAATCTGACGTTAAAAGTTTGGCGTCAAAAAAACAATCAATCAGAAGGGTCTTTGGAAACTTATCAAGTAAAGGATATCTCCTCTGAAATGTCTTTTTTGGAGATGTTTGATGTGTTAAATGAGCAGTTGATTTTGTCGGGTGATGAGCCTATTGCATTTGATCATGATTGCCGTGAAGGTATTTGTGGTATGTGTAGTATGCACATTAATGGAAGGGCGCATGGTCCTTGGACAAGTAATACCACTTGCCAACTTCATATGCGTGCTTTCAAGGATGGCGACACCATTGTGGTGGAACCATGGCGCAGTAAAGCCTTTCCTGTTATTAAAGATTTAACGGTGGATAGAAGTGCTTTTGATAGAGTCATTCAGGCTGGAGGTTTTATTTCAGTTAATACTGGTAATGCAGTGGATGCCAACTGTTTACCTATCGATAAAAAAGATGCAGACGATGCATTTATGGCAGCTTCCTGCATCGGTTGTGGTGCTTGTGTTGCTACCTG
>CANCRO010000019.1 GCA_947380605.1 Chitinophagaceae bacterium | reverse complement strand
TACCAAAACTTGCTATTTAGATGCAGCTTTAGAATATATTGAAGAAGTAAAAAATTACGTTACACTCCATGTAATCATTGAAATAGATCCATATTCAAAAAAAATGAATATCAGTGATATCGATTATTTGCCAGAGAAAATAACCTTTATTGATCCGAAGCAATTGTTGAGTCAGCATGAATATTCAAACTATTCAAAATACATAGATGGTTGTGCGTCATTTGAATTTTTAATACATCAAAATAACAAAAGCTTTTCATTAGAATCGATTAAAAAGTCTTATCTATTATTTAAAAAATCAAAGCAGCTACTACCTGATTATATTCACTTTGATGATGTCTCCATAAGATTGATACTTTTCCCCTTTCTAATCAAATTAATAAAAACTAAATTAATTATCAACGTACATGACCCCATACAACATTCAGGAGAAAGAAACTTAAAAAATATTTTTGCTAGAAAAATATTCTACAAAAAAGTATATAAATTCATCACCTTCTCCAACTATAGCCTATCAATTTTTGTTGCCAATAATAAAAGTAAAACTTGTATCAACCTAAATTTAAAGCCTTATCACTTTTATTCAAACTATATCAATCAAATTGATCCTCATCAAACAAAAATATCTTTCATAGGAAGAATTTCAGCCTATAAAGGAATTGATATCTTTTTAGATTCGATTGCGATTTTAAACAAAAAATATAAGGATATCAATTACTTGATCGCAGGTGCTCCCTATAACGAGACAATTGGCGAAAAATTAGTTAATCAACACAACTTTAAAAATATTGAATTCCAACCGAAGCATTTGTCCAATCAAGAGCTTTGTACTATTATACAAGCATCAAAAATAATCGTTTGCCCCTATAGAGATGCGACCCAAAGTGGGGTTATAATGACTGCCTTAGCACTCAATACCCCTATTATTGTCTCTAATCAAGGTGGACTTCCTGAATACATTGAGAATAATATTACTGGAATGATAGCTAACACAGATGCAATCTCAATTGCAAATGCAATAGAAACCTTTATTATTCATCCTTTAAAGCACCTCAAACTATCTGAAAACATAAAAAATATGGATAAAAAAAAATGGATGATCGGAGAAAATAAAATCCTAAAACTCTATTGGTAATGATCAAAAAGAGAATATTATTTATAACCCATAGCCTTCATACAGGCGGAGCTGAAAAGATGCTTATCTCACTGGTTAATCAACTAGATTATACAGCCATTGACTGTTCGATTATCAGCTATTCTGAAAATAACTCTTTGGCAATTCATTTAAATAAAGAAGTAAACTTAATTACCCTTCCAAGGAAGACAAAATTTGATCTAGGGCCAATAATCAAAACCAGGAGGTACTCCAAAATCTTCAAACCAGATGCCTATTTCTGTATCGGCTTTTTCACCTTCTTTCTTATTCACCTTTCCAACTTATTGAGTAGTAAAAAAACTAGAAGAATCATTTCTTATCATACCACTATTCACAGAAATATAAAAAATCATTTACTCATGATTTTTTATACAAAATTTTTAACGAAAAAGGATCAAATCATTACCGTTTGTAAAAATCAAATGAACTATACCGTAAAGAAATACGGTATCAAAAGACATTATTTCACTTCAATCTACAATGGAGTGGATACTAATTTCTGGAGACCCGCAAATACAATCGAAGAGACCACCCTCATAAGGATGAAATATGGAATACCAATGGATGCAAAACTAATCATCCAAACGGCAGCCTTTAGGCCAGAAAAAAATCATAAGGCAGCCATTGATGCCTTCAATCTATTATCTAAAAACGGACACAATAACCTGTATTTAGTTTTTGTGGGAGAAGGTCTTTTACAATCGAAAATGGAAGACTATGTGACCCAACTAAAGCTAAGCGATAAAATAATTTTTGTTGGAAATCAAGATAATGTACTCCCTTATTATTGGGCATCGAATATATTTTCACTCAGCTCCAAAGAAGTGGAAACCTTTTCAATAGCAGCATTAGAGGCCTTAAACTGTGGACTACCCTGCGTATTAACAAATATTGGCGGAGCCAACGAAATGATCGAAAATGGAGTGAATGGATATTTGACCAATACCCACTTTGAGGATATAGCCTTTCATTGGAATAAAGCATTAGAAACTGACTTTGATAAGAACAGTATTTCAGTAAAAGCAAAGAACAAATTTTCCTTGAAACGAATGGTTGATCAATACACTCAATTAATAAACGCTAATTAATAAAAAATGAAATTAAATTTCACCGGCGATTTAGTTTATCCTGAAAAAGATTGCATCAACATCAATAAAATTGAAGAAGTTTTTAAAAATACCAATACCCTCACCAATTTAGAAGGCCAGATCTTATCAGATAAATTCGAAACCGTAGACCAACTGAAATATAATCTATATAGTCATGAATCGGTGGTAGAAGTCTTAGATAAAACTGCTGTTAAATATGTAAACCTTGCAAATAATCACATCCAAGATTTTAGCAATAATATTTTCGATACGACTAAACTTTTGGAAAATAATGGCATCAATTACTTTGGAACCAAGTATAAGCCATTCATTTTAATTGATGAAAAAATAAAAATATACGGAGTAGTAGCCAATATAACAGGAGGTATTTTTAGAAAAAAGGAATTGGTTAACCGTTTTAATCCTCAACAATTACTACAATTAATAAAGGAAGACCGGAAAAATAATCCTTCTATTAAAATTGTTATCTACATTCATTGGGGATATGAATTAGCGCATTATCCTCAGCCAGCTGATAGAGAATGGGCGCATCTAGCAATTGATGGTGGAGCGAATTATATTATTGGTCACCATCCACATGTAGTTCAGGGAGCAGAAAAATATAAAAATGGTTATATTTTTTACTCCTTAGGTAATTTTATTCTACCACAAGTAAATTATCTAGGAAGAAAATTACAGTATTTCGATGAAAGAGTTCAAACTCAATTAATAGTAGCCATCAATTTTTTAACTAATGGAAAAGAAGAATTAGTATTTCATATTCTTACCTATGACAAGAAAAAAGGGTATATCAATTTAATAAAAAGTGTTAGCTCAATCGAGGATTCATTCTTTAAAAAACTTACTCCATTTCTAGGTCTACCTACTAAAGAATATCAAAGTTGGTTTAAAAGTAAACTTCCATCCAATAAAATATTCAACACCCACCCAACCTACCTAACTTACAAATCCTTCATGGGATTAGACAAAATATTGAAAGACAATTACCTATTCATTATTTGGAGATTAAGGAAATTTTTGATCAAGATAAAAATCCACCGACCTTATAACTGGAAACACTAAACTTTAGTCAGATTAGAAAAGAATAGCGTACAGAAAAATAAGGATTTCCATAAAAAATATGCCCAAAAATTAAACGTATTAGATTAATGTTTATTTTTAATGAAATTAAACGTATTCGAAGAAATAAAGCTCCCAATGACTCTATAGTAAAGGATCCATTTGTTCGGTTTCCAATTAGAGATAGTAGTTTGCTTATATAAGTAGCGTTTGATATACTATCAGTAAATAAAAATTCAATTATTCAAAAAACCTATAGCTTATGAATTTTTTTTGGCTCTATAATTTTTCAATATGGGGACTTTATATTATTATTTTTCTAACTTTCTCCTCCTTTTCAGTATTAGGCTACTTAGTTATAAAAAAACCACTTACGAAATACTTTCATTCGAAAGATATTGATATAAACAGTGTTATTTCTCACTTTACAGGTATAGTAGGAATATTTTTTGGAATATTAATAGGCTTAGTAGCTGTTGGCGTATGGGAAAATTATAATAGCTCTCAAGAAAAGGTGGATACAGAATCTGGTAATTTATTGGCTTTATATAGAGATTGTAGTGGACTTCCTTCTCAGGTTTCCAAAACTATTAAAGACGACATAAAAATATATATTAAAAATGTTATAAAAAAAGAATGGCTACAATCAAAAAAAGGAGAATTACCCCTTGCGGCTTTAGACGATTTTAATAAAATTCAACAAGATCTAATTTTATTTAACCCCGTAACTGAAAGAGATAAGATTATCTATCAACTTTGTCTAAATAAATTCTCTACTCTGGCTGGTTCCAGAAGAGAAAGGGTTTATGCTACACAAAATGGACTCCCTCCTATTGTATGGTTTGTAACCCTTATAGGATGTGTTGTGTTAATTTCAATATCCTGGTTTTTTAAAACAGATACCAGATTACATATCGTAATGAGTTTAATTGTAGGTATACTGCTATCTACTGTTATTTTTATGATCGTAGCATTAGATTGGCCATTCAGGGGTACTTTAAGCATTGATACAGGTGCCTATAAATATAGCTTAGATAGAATACAAGATTCAGAATCAAGGCAGAATTTATTTCAACTAACCAACTAGAAAAAGTATTCCATTTAATAAGACCATGAAGCATAGTTACCTCGTTATATTGTTTTTATTCATTGCTAAATTTTCAACAGCAAACTATGTTGATACCTTAGTGATTGCAAATGCGGATGTACTGGTTAAATTAGGTTTAAAAAACAATAGTAATCTGAAAATTTATAAACTTAAGCTAGCTCAGTCCGGCTATGACTATAAAGCATCCAAATATTTTAAGACTCCTCAAATTAATGGAAGCTTCAATTCACAAGATAATTTAAAACTATCTACGACTACTGTGCCGGGTGCCCCATTTGGACAACCAGGTAAATATATCGCTATATCCTTAGGCAAACCCTATACTAATTCAATGGGAATCTCTGCCGTTCAATCGGTCATGGATTGGCAGCATATTTTTCAATCAAAAATCGCTTACCAAAATACTGAACTTTTAAAAGCACAAGAAGATCAATCCATTCAAAATTTAAAATTACAAATACTTCAAACTTACTATTCAATCATCACCTCACTTTCTGCTATCAAAATCTCAGAAAAAGACCTTCAACTATCGGATAGTATTGCTAAAATAATTGAATATAAATATACGAGTGGAATTATAGATGAATCCTCTTTCAATCAAGCGAAAGTGAGTAGCAATAATATTAAACAAAATATTATACAGTCAACTACTTTATTAAAACAATCAATCTCCTACATTAAAAATCTAGTCGATTTACCTGTTACCACTGATCTGCAATTTACTTTGCCAGAGCAAATTACTTTGGTTAATAAAACAATACAGGAATTAGGTTCGGATAAAGGACTTTTGCCATTACAACAGTTGGTAAAAATAGATTCGCTTCAAATTAAAGAAGCAAAAGCAAGGTATTATCCAAAATTCAACCTAGTTGGATATAAAGGTTATGACCAATTTAGAGATGACTTAGGAATCGATTTCAGTAGAGGCACCTGGAATGACTATTCCTACATCAGCCTAATGGCTACCTTACCTATATATAATGGATTGGTTAACAGGAATAAGGTAAAAAGTATGCAGTATAAAAAAGAGGTTTCTAAAGAGCAGCTGAAATCTGCTACTCAACAATCTATACTGAATGACCAAAATTTAATAGAAAACTATCAATCAACCGTAAAATTGATTGAAATAACAAAAAATAATTTTGAATTACTAAACAAAATTACAACTGCAAATTTTGAAAAATATATTAATGGTTTGATTAGCCTAGATGTCTATTTCAAATCTTTTGAAGACTACTTAAAATCAGAAAATACTTATTTAAATATGGTCTCTACTTTACAAATAATCAATGCAAATTTTGAGGCTAGAAACTAATATTCACTAGAATAATTATAATACTATGAAGAATATATTTATTTACCTTTTTATTGCTTTGAATTTTCTAGCAAGTTGCACTGAAGAAATAGAAATAACAAAGCCGATTAAAAAAGATTTGAAAGATTTTATATACGCCACTGGTAAATTAGTGCCTGAAATTGAATACACTATTCCTTCTATGATGGATGGAAATATAAAGTATCTCTATTTAAATGAAGGTGATACAGTTAAATCGGGGCATCCGGTATGCCAAATAGGAAATGAAATTCAATTAACGCAATTAGAAAATGCTGCAATCAATTATAATTTCTCAAAAAATAATTCGCAAGAAAATGCTCCACAAATTGTAAAATTAAAAGAGCAGATAAACCAAGCCATATTAAAATGCAGTGTTGACAGTGCCAATATGAATAGATATCAAAGACTATTCGATAAACACGCTGTTTCATCATTAGATTTAGAAAGAACAAAAGCTGAATTTTTAAATAGCCAAACCAATAGAACTCTACTTCAAAAATCATTAGAAGATCTTAAGGCGATGGTAGCTTTGAATGAATTAAACGCTAAATCTCAATTAAGAATACAAGAACAAAATTTGAAATATAGCAAAGTGTCCATCGAAAATGAGGATGCTATCATTTTAAAAATATTTAAATCAAAAGGTGATCCTATTAGAAAAGGAGAGCCCATCTGTAGAGTTGGTTCGAGTAAAACTATTTTAAAGCTTTTTATCAGTGCAAGTGATATCAAATCAATATTTATAAACGAAAGTATATTAATTGCAACAACTATAGACCATAGCAATGTTTACAAAGGTGTAATTACAAAAATTTATCCAATGATCGATGAAAATACACAATCTTATATAGTCGATGCTAGTATAGACTCCTCTGCTAACCCATTGGCTTTAGGAAGTAAGGTTCAAGTAAATATATTAGTCAAAGAAGCTAAGGGAGCATTAGTAATACCAATAGATTATTTACTAAAGGGCGACTCAGTTTCACTCTCCAACAATCACCAAAGAGTAGCTGTTAAAACTGGAATAAAAACACAAGATTTTGTACAAATTTTAAGCGGATTAGATGAGAATAGTTCAATTGAATTAATTGATCAATAAAATTATTTAGACAGTCTCTATCCAATTCAATAAGCAAATAAATCAGTCCTTATAATTATTCAATGTCCAAAATAATCATTTATACTGATGGTTCCTCGAGAGGTAATCCAGGTCCTGGTGGATATGGAGTTGTACTAATGTCAGGACATCACCATAAAGAATTATCTCAAGGATTTCGCCTAACCACCAATAATAGAATGGAACTATTGGCGGTAATAGCAGGATTAGAAGCCATCAAAAAAAATGAATTACCCATTACGGTTTATTCCGATAGTCAGTATGTAGTGAACGCTGTTGAAAAAGGATGGTTAACTACTTGGATTAAAACAGATTTTAAAGGAGGTAAAAAAAACAAAGATCTTTGGAAACATTACTTTGAATTATCAAAACAGTTTACTGTCAAATTTATATGGGTAAAAGGCCATGCTGATAACCCTCACAACAATAGATGCGATGAATTGGCCACCAATGCAGCAGCAGGAAAACATTTGCTAGTGGACACGGGATATGAGGAATCTTTATAAAAAAAGCCACTCCAAGGAGTAGCTTTTTTTATATAAATCAATTAGTATATTAAGCAGTCACCTTGGTTTGGACTGACTGTTTTGAAAATAGACGATAGCCTCCAAATAAAATAACACTGAAAATTATAGTAGCATACAAGCTGCCTAAATAGAAAGGAATGGCAGCGGCATAACAAGTGAGTAACCCTTCCCAAGTTTTATCATAGGGCAAATTATTAATAGCTAATCCTCCAGCTACCCAAACCAAAAAATTGGAAACTAAAAAATAAAAAGTAGCTCCAGTCACTCCACCTGTTAAAATCTGAAGCCAATTTTGTTTTTGAATTAAAAAACCAATTAAAGTAACAGCAGCAAATAAGATATAATTTTCTACTTGTCCACCATAAAAACCGGGAATAGAAGAAATTTTATATTGGAAAAGAATTTCATAAATAATGTCAGATAATAACATCGATAATATAGGCATCAAAAAAGAATACCGCTTATTTTTAATAATACTACCACTAAATAGTGCCATTGCAATTTGAGGGGCAAAGCCAAGTGGCCTTCCTGGAAGTACACGATATAAGGAAGCTATCAAAACCAATAAAACAAAACTGACTAAAATTGACCTTTCTATCTTCATTTTTTTTAATTTAACAGTAACAAAAATAAGTAATAAATCTATTTACAACCAATATTTATAAATTTCCCACTTAGACTCCATTATTAACAGCTAACTCATCTAAAAGTTTACTCAGTCTAAGTATATGGCAAAACATATTGAAACAGGAAAAATAGGAGAAAAGATGGCTCTTGGATGGTTAAGAGAGCGATTCTATACAATATTGGAACAAAACTGGAGATATGGCAGATGGGAAGTCGATATTATAGCAGAAAAGTATGAGGTGCTTCACTTTATAGAAATAAAAACTAGAAGAACAACAAAATTTGGACTCCCAGAACAAAGCGTAGGTGATAAGAAAATACAAAACCTTATCAATGCTGCTGAACAATATCTTCACCTTCATTCCCAATGGCATAGAATACAATTTAATATTCTATCCATTTTAATCATTCAAGGAAAGCCAGTGGAGTATTTTTTAATCGAAGATGTATTCTTGTAATAACTATTTGAAAAATTAACCAATCAAATTTTTCATTTTTTCTACCATTTTAAAAGTAGCGGGACAGTACTGTATATTTTGCTTGTGAACATCAATATATTCAACTGTTTTTCTTTTAGTAAGATGAGGAAAGCCCGCACAATCATCTGGTCGGATGGCATAAATAGAGCACTTGTTATCTTTAAGATTTAAAAACTGACAGGGCTGCTTTTTATTTTGCCAGTCCTTATCCTTTTTATCATAGAAAAGCCATTTTTCTTTAAACTCTGTTGGAGTCTGATTAAAATGAGCTGAAATTCTTTTGATATCCTTTACTGAAAAAGTAGGTGTCATTGTTTTACAACAATTACCACAACTTAAGCATTCTGTTTCAGCCCAAACTTCCTTATCCACCTGATCGATCAGTTTGTGCAATCCCTTTGGTGGATTTTTTTCTAACTTAGTCAAAAAAGATTTAAGGGATTTTTTATGGTATCTAACTTTTTGCTTAAACGAACGAAGATTTATCATCATCAGTGAAAAGAAATTTAAAATAAATTTTAACGAAAATAAGGAAACCTTTGCTAACAAAATGAATTTTTACAAATTAATCCCCCCTAACCTATTTTATAAATAAAACAGCCTTATCTTTCAATCCATAATTATAAAAATGATTCACTTTCCATTATTAATTTTTAAGCTTAGTCTTTGATTCAAAGACCTACCTAATTGTTTATTCAGGTAATATCAATTTTATAATTTTCAATCGATCAACTAAATCAAATGTGGGAGGCATATAAAAAGGGATATAAAGCATTTCTTCAACTAGAAAAATCACTGAGTGATAATTCGGTAGAAGCCTACCTGCATGATATAGAAAAACTTACTTCTTGGATTCAATTAACTGATCAACTTAAAACTCCTCAACAAATAGATTTAAAAGACCTTGAGAATTTTATTAAATGGATAAGTGAACTAGGAATGACTGCTGGCTCTCAAGCAAGGATCATTTCAGGACTAAGAAGCTTTTTTAAATATTGTTTACAGGAACAAATCATTACCACTAGCCCTGCAACGCTATTAGAGTCCCCAAAACTAAAAAGATCATTGCCCGATGTACTTAGCTTTGAAGAAATCAGCTCTATGATCCATGCGATTGATTTAAGTAAACCAGAAGGGGGAAGAAACAAGGCAATACTTGAAACCCTTTACAGCTGTGGATTGAGGGTAAGCGAAGCTGTCAATCTAAGAATCAGCTGTCTTCATCTAGACCTCGGCTTTATTAAAGTAATCGGCAAAGGAGACAAGGAAAGATTAATACCAATTGGTACTGATGCGGCAAAATATATTGAAATTTACAGAAATGATTGTAGAGTTCACATTCCTATAAAACCTGGAAATGAAGATGTTTTATTTTTAAACCGAAGAGGTGGAAAACTTTCCAGAGTGATGATATTTTTAATCATCAAGGAATTAGCCAGACTTGCTGACATCAAAAAAATAATTTCCCCTCATACCTTTCGACATTCCTTTGCAACGCATTTGGTGGAGGGAGGTGCTGACCTAAGAGCCGTTCAAGAAATGTTAGGCCACGAAAGCATTACCACAACAGAGATTTATACCCACTTAGACAGAGAATATTTAAGATCTACTCTACAGCAGTTTCACCCTGCTTTTAAATAAAACTTGAAATTTTTATAAAAGTTAAGTAGAATTAACAGCAATCTAATTTTTAACTTTTTTTCTATAATTTTTAAACAGACTCATCCATCTTAATTTCAATACGCCCAGAATCCCTTCTTTTACAATTCCTTTATTCATTTTACTCTCACCCAGCTGACGATCAATAAAAGTAATAGGAACCTCTTTGATAGTGAAACCTAATTTCCAAGCAGCAAATTTCATTTCAATTTGAAAGGCATATCCTACAAAACTAATTGCATTCAAATTGATGGTTTCTAAAAACTGTCTACTATAACAAACAAATCCTGCAGTAGGATCCTTGACCGGCATCCAAGTAATGATGCGCGTATATAAAGAAGCACCTTTAGACAAGGCAATTCTATTAGCTGGCCAATTTTTAACCCCACCACCTTTAATATATCTTGACCCTACCGCTACCCCAGCCCCCTGCTTGCAAGCCAGATATAAATTATGTAAGTCTTTTGGATTATGAGAAAAATCTGCATCCATTTCAAAAATGAATTGATAACCATTTATTAGCGCCCATCTAAAACCATGGATATAAGCAGTACCTAGCCCTAGCTTCCCTGCCCGCTTTTCTAAAAATAATTGACCAGGATATTGAGCGATTAAAGATTGAACTAAATCGGCCGTTCCATCTGGAGAACCATCATCAATAATTAAAATATGGAAATTTTGCTGCAGACCGATCACTGCAGCGATTATTTTTACAACGTTTTCTTTCTCGTTGTAAGTGGGTATAATTACTAATTTTTCCAAGAATATTGATAATAGATTTGAATAAAATTACAACTAGAACTACAAAAAAAATAATTTAAATATTTTTTAAAAGGGTACGATTCAGAATCTCTGTTAGCTTTTGCTTCGTATGCAATGGGAAATCCCCTCGCATCATCCAGTCATAATACTGAGGCTCGGCTTTTAGTACATCTACTACCGGCCGGCCCTTGTGTTTACCAAAATTAAAGACCTCTACTCCCTTTTCATCAAAAATAAAACGACGCGCATAATCCACCACTTTATCCTCTCCAATGATTCCCAAAATAGACTCTAATGAATTTCCTAAATGAGGATACCGCTCTATCTGTGACATAAAAACATCGATAGTTGCATTTACATCAGCTTCTGCACTATGCGCATCTACCAGTTCTTTATCACAGTAATATTTATAGGCAGCAGTGAGCGTTCTTGGCTCCATCTTGTAAAAAATATGTTGCACATCTACCATCTTACGAGTACTCAAGTCTACCTCCATCCCTGCACGCAAAAATTCTTCCATCAAAATGGGTATATCAAAACGATTACTATTATAGCCTCCCATATCGCAGTTCTCTATGAATTGCTTCAACTCATTACCACATTGCTTAAAACTAGGTGCATCCTTAACCATTTCATCGGTGATTCCATGAATAGCCGTTGTTTCGGCCGGAATAGGAATACCTGGATTGATCAGCTTCCTTTTCACCTGGCGAGTACCATCTGGTAAAATCTTAATGATTGCAACCTCTATGATTCTATCAGTAGAGAGATTTACTCCTGTGGTTTCTAAATCAAAAAAAGCAATCGGACGAGCTAATTGTAGGGCCATTCTTATTTTATTTTAAAATTTACTATGCTGGTATTATAATTTATTATATATTTGATCCAAATTAAAACGTTGCTAATCAATACTAAACAACTTTTTGTTGGTCATATAGGATCAATTTTAGTGATATCTGGTTAGCAAGTTAAATTTAATCTGGGAATTTATAACATTAATACTCTAAAGCAAAGCTTTTGTATATTTGCAAAGCTAAACTTGAAGTAGAATAAACTAAACCATTAAAAATGAAAAAGATTTTAATATTGGCAGTTCTGATCAGCTCTGGTCTCATTCTTCTATCTTCTTGTGGAGCAAGCAGAAGAGGTACTGGCTGTCCAATGACAGAAAACATCATTCACTAAACCCATTGTAAAAATGGATTGGATCTCACTGACCTCGTCAGCTCAATTGACCGACATCATAGAAAAATCAAAGCATAAACCCCAATTAATATTCA
The DNA here is from genome assembly GCA_947380605.1 of Chitinophagaceae bacterium. Taxonomy (GTDB): domain Bacteria; phylum Bacteroidota; class Bacteroidia; order Chitinophagales; family Chitinophagaceae; genus Ferruginibacter. Next base: position 24,925 of record CANCRO010000019.1, on the reverse strand, counting down.
AGCACAGTACCCGTTGTTCCATTAGCTCAATGGCAAAAAACCGCTTGGAAAGAGTAACCCCTCCTGAAAATATAGATTTCTACTATCTGGATTTAATAAGTTATAGAGAATTATCTTCAAAAATTGCTGAAGAATTTGACGTTTTTCATGAATCACCTCAGGTTATTTTAATCAAAAATGGTGAGTGTAGTTATGATGAAAGCCATTCCGGAATCAACATGGATGACATAATAGAACAAGCTGCTTTACAAAATTGATCCACTAATCTAAGTCTCACTTAATTGCAATAAGAAAGATTTCAAGCTTTCACTTTTAGCCTCCATTTTTATACTATTCTTTTCCAAAGTCAATTGATGTTGGATAGTTGCTGGTATCGGAACAGATTGACCGATCACAGGTTCAACGGCATCATAAAATTTTACGGGATGAGCAGTTTCTAATACGATTCCCTTTTGATCAGGGTAAGATTGTAAATATTGATCTAATGCACTAAAACCTACAGCGCCATGAGGATCTAATAAATAGTGGTAATTTTTATACACCGACGCTAAGGTAAATTTAGTAAGCTCTTCAGAAATACTGCAACTACTAAATATAGCTGCTAGATTTGAAAATTGATGTTGAAAAATTTCAAGTATGCGAATAAAATTACTAGGATTGCCTACATCCATCGCATTAGAAATAGTAGCCACAGCATTTTTAGGAACATAGTCTTGAGTTTGCATATAATTTGGCACTACATCATTTGCATTACAAGCAGCGATAAAATGATGCACAGGTAATCCAGATTGATAGGCCAAAATACCGGCACAAATATTGCCGAAATTCCCACTGGGTACAGCTATTACTGGAGGATTATTTTTATCTGCCCAGAGCTTGTAGGCTAAAAAATAATACAATTGTTGTGGCAACCAACGAGCTACATTGATGGAATTGGCAGAAGTTAAAAATAAATTTTGCTTTAATTGTTCATCAGTAAAAGCCTGCTTAACCATTTGTTGGCAATCATCGAAAGTACCATCGATTTCTAAGGCATGAATATTTTTCCCTAAAGTAGTTAACTGCTTTTCCTGAACAGAACTTACTTTTCCAGAAGGATATAAAATAACAACCTCCACCCCTTCTACCTCATAAAAACCATTGGCAACCGCACCTCCCGTATCACCGGAGGTTGCCACCAATACAGTTACTTTCTTATTTTTACCTAGACCCGATGCTGACTGTTTTACAAAATAACCCAAGCACCTACTCATAAATCTAGCACCCACATCTTTAAATGCAAGCGTAGGTCCATGGTACAATTCCAAAGAATAAATACGATCGGTTACTTTTACCAGCGGTATATCAAATTGGATAGTCTCCCCTACAATTCGTCTCAACTCATCTTCAGGAATAGTATCGCCCACATAGGGTTTCATTACCTGGTAAGCAATTTCTTCATTAGAATACTGACTTATATTTTCAATGAGTTCTCTAGAAACAACCGGTATTCGTTCAGGGAAATACAAGCCCTTATCCGGTGCTTGTCCATTGATAGTAGCCTGTTTAAAATCTACTTCGGGTGATTGATGATTTGTACTGAAATATTGCATGCGATTTTTAATAACTGATTGTCTTCAAATTAATTTACTCTGCTATAATCTTTACGCCTGTTTTATTAATTGTAGTTACATAAGTATGATACTCCAATCCAATTTGATTATATATTTCCTGCATTACAGTTTGTACTTTTTTTGCAGTTGCTTCATCCCTACTTAGCATAAATAAAGAGGGTCCAGAACCTGAAATACCACCCCCCAAAGCACCCGCTTCTTTACATTTCATTTTAACTTCATCAAAGCCAGGTATCAATATACTTCGAACAGGTTCAATGATAACATCTTCTAATGAACGGCCAATTAAGTCAAGGTCATTCTGCATAAAAGCAGCCACCAGTCCTGCAATATTTCCCCATTGTCTAATGGCATCTTTTAACAAGACTTCCTTTCGTAAAATTTGCCTAGCATCCTTAGTACGTACTTCTATTTGTGGATGAACGATAGTAACAAAAAGATCGGGTGAAGGAATTGAAATAATATCTAGAGGATGAATACTGCGAATTAATGTGATGCCACCAAAAATACAAGGCGCCACATTATCTGCATGTTTAACACCAGAGGCTACTTTTTCACCAAACATTGCAAAGCGAACAAGGTCTTTATTTGAAAAGACATTACCCACTAAATGATTAGCCGCTACTACCGCACCAGCAGCACTTGCAGCACTTGAGCCAATACCACTTCCCGGTTTAATTCTTTTATGAATCGTTACTTCAAAACCGGTAGGTGAATCCAGTTCATTAATCATTTCAATCAATGGAGCTCCTGCAGTATTTTGTGCTGGATCGGAAGGTAATGGATAACCGTCGGCACTATGTATGATGACCTTTTTTTCTTTCAATAATTTCACTTCCATCAAATCATTCGGTTCATTCAAACACATTCCCAAAATATCAAAACCGCAGACAAGATTAGCCACTGTACCCGGTGCCAATACTTTTACATATCCAGCAGCTGAATAATTAGGCTTTTTATTTTCATTCGAAGGCTGAGCTATATCCATAAGCTTGTTTCTATTGTTAAACTTTTTTTATTATTCCCCATTGGAAATTAAAATTTTAAATTCTTCCTGCCCTAATAATATCTGCAAACACACCCGATGCAGTAATATCGGCTCCAGCACCCGCGCCCTTTATCACTAATGGTTGATCAACATATCGATCAGTATAAAAAAGAACAATATTATCCTTTCCATACAAATGAAAAAAATCGTGTTGTGGATCAATATGCTGAAGACCTACTTGAGCTTTTCCTTTATCGAACTTAGCAACAAATTTCAACTTTTTTCCTGCAGATTCTGCTGCTGAATATAGTTTTTTAAAATGATCTTCATGTGCCTCCATTGACTGATAAAAATCAGCTACAGAACCTTCCATACAGGCAGCAGGCATAAATGAATGGTTATCGATGTCCTCCATTTCCATTTTTTCTCCCGCCTCTCTTGATAGAATCATAATCTTTCTCATTACATCCTTACCACTTAAATCGAGGCGTGGATCTGGCTCAGTATATCCTTCATCTTGCGCTTGTTTAACTACAGAGGCAAAACTCTTTTTACCATCATAATGATTAAAAACAAAATTGAGTGTTCCGCTCAATACTGCCTCCATGGTATGAATTTTATCACCACTTCGAAGCAGATCATTTAAAGAACCAATAATAGGCAAACTAGCTCCCACATTGGTTTCAAAGAAAAATTGCGCATTAAATTCAGTCGCCAACTTTTTTAATTCGGTATAATACTCAAAACTAGAAGAACAAGCAATTTTATTACAAGCCACTACAGAAATACTTTTTTTCAATAACTGATCGTAACAAGCTGCTACCTTTTCATTAGCCGTAACATCTGCAAAAACTGTATTGCGTAAATTCTTTTCTATAACAGTATCTACAAATCCTTGAATATTCATTTCAACACCTTCACTCAATTGTTCTTTCCAATGATTTAAGTTAATTCCATCATCATTGAAAACCATTTTTTTACTATTAGCAAGTCCCACTACATTTATTTTTAAATGTAGCTTTTCTAATAAATACTTTTGTTGTTTAAGGATTTGAGCAACTAATTTACCGCCCACATTTCCTACTCCAGTAATAAATAGGTTGACCTCCTTATAAACTGTTTCAAAAAATTCTTCATGCAATACGTTAATAGCTTTTTTTACATCATGGGTAGAAATAACCGCAGATATATTTCTCTCGGAAGACCCTTGTGCAATGGCCCTAACATTCACTCCATTCCGGCCTAAATTTCCAAACATCTTTCCACTAATCCCAGGATGACTCTTCATATTATCACCTACCAAAGCAATAATGGCTAGTTCTCTCTCCACAATAATTGGATCAACTTTTTTGGTAGCAATTTCAAATGCAAATGCTTCATCAATTGCATTTTTAGCTTCATCTGCATCTGCAGAATCCATACCTACACTAATAGAATGCTCAGAAGAACTTTGGGTAATAAGAATGACATTGATTTTTTTAATCGCTAAGGCTTCAAATAATTTTTTAGAAAACCCTGGAATTCCTACCATTCCGCTACCCTCTAGACTCAACAAGGAAATACTATTAATACTTGATATACCTCTTATACTACTCCCGTTAAGGGAAGTTTCTTTTTGAATGATAGTACCGGTATCGTTAGGAGCAAATGTATTTTTAATCCAAGTAGGTATGCCCTTGCTGCTTACTGGCTGAATAGTAGGAGGATAAATAACCTTAGCTCCAAAGTGAGATAATTCCATGGCCTCTTGATAAGAAATCTGAGGAATAATTTTTACATTATTAACCAACCTAGGGTCTGCTGTCATCATACCAGAAACGTCGGTCCATATTTCCAACACTTTAGCATCCAATGCTGCTGCAATTATAGCGGCAGTATAATCAGAACCTCCTCTACCTAAAGTGGTAGTAATCCCATTTTCAGCTGAGGAAATAAACCCTGGTAAAATAAATAAATTAGCTGCTGACCCTTTAAAATAGTCAAGTATTTTTGCATTGGTTGTTAAAAAATCTACTGCAGCTGACCCAAAATTAGCATCTGTAATAATCAATTCCCTAGCGTCTTTCCACTCAGTTCCTTCACCTGCTGAGGTAAACTTTGCCGCGATGATTTGAGAAGATAAAATTTCTCCATAACTCACCATTCTATCTTTAGTACGATCTGATAATTCACCTAACAAGAAAATCCCTGTGCAGATATCTTCAATTTCATTACATAAAGTCTTTACCAAACTCAATACGCTACTCTGCTGAGTAATAGGTAATAACTCTTTCACCGTTTGGAGATGCCGCTGTTCGGACGCTAGTAATTTATCCTTATACGTTTCATTTCCCTCAGCAGCAAGTTGGCAGCATTGCAATAAAATATCAGTGATACCTCCCAAAGCGGATACCACCACAATAGTAGTATCTGTCTTTATTTTTTCGTTTACAATGGCAACAACCTTATTAATATTTTCAGCATTCTTGACCGAACTTCCGCCAAATTTTACAACTTGCATGAGTTTTTATTTGTGTATATGTAAATAGTGATATTGAATATCATTTTTCTTAAAAAAGCTAATAGCCCAATGGTGATATGTAATTGCACAACCCTATCGGGTCGTAGTAGAGGTCGTTGTAAAAGCAGTATCGGTAGCGGTTACAGCTACTGAAGTATGGAGGGATATAATATGTAAATTCACTTTTACCACTTTTATATTTCGCTAAATTAGGGAATTAATTGGTAATGACAGCAAGTATTTGAAAATTTTTAAGTATTTTCATGTTTTACTTACATTAATGCCTGCTTTGCTACATTTTTATTAAATAATCTTGAATATGGATCACCAATCAACTAGAGGTTTAAGGCATTTTAAAAATTTGGTAGGAATCAAATTTCAACTGTATAACAGTCTATTTACCTCCCTACCTTTTCACCGTATTGAAAAAACAGGGATTCTATTATCTCTGCTACAGAATAATTGTGATGAAGGATATAAAAAAAATCAAAGTCCTGCTGAAATCATTGAAGAATTTTTTTCAAAACATACCACTTTCAAACAACCTCAGGAACGATTAGATCTACTCTTTCGTTTCATTCAATATATCGAGCGTCAAGTTGTATTATTTGATGCATTGGAAGATGCTGCTTTTAAAGAAGTAAACGACATCAATGGTGTAGGAACATTAAAACACCTCGAAAGTGATGTAATAGAGCATGAAAAACAGCATGAACTAAAAGAAAAGTTATCCAATTTTGCCGTACGATTAGTTTTAACTGCTCACCCCACACAGTTTTATCCTGGATCGGTTTTAGGAATCATCAATGACCTTTCAAAAGCATTGACTGAAAACAATGCGGTGCAAATTAATATGTATTTGCAACAACTTGGTAAGACGCCTTTCTTTAAAAAGCAAAAACCTAGTCCCTACGACGAGGCGATGAATTTAATATGGTACTTAGAAAATATTTTTTACCCTGCTACAGGAAGAATCATTTCATTTTTAAAAAATCAGTTTCCTGATGCGGTCAATGAAATGAATCCAATCATCACTATGGGTTTTTGGCCTGGAGGTGATCGCGATGGAAATCCTTTTGTTAAGGCTCCCACTTCATTAAAAGTAGCCGACGCACTTAGAGGAGGAATTATTAAATCATATTATTTAGAAATTAGAAGAATAAGGCGTAGGCTGACTTTTGAGGGGGTTGATACTATTTTAATGGAGCTAGAAAATGATATGTACAATAACATATTTATTCCAGGACAAAGAACCCATTTAAATAAACAAGAAATTCTACAATCGCTTAACAAGATTAAAGAGATATTGATATACAAACACAATAGTCTATTCCTACACTTAATTAATAATTTAATCAATAAGGTAAACGTTTTTGGACTTCATTTTGCATCGCTAGATATCAGACAAGAAAGCAGTATTCACAGTCAAGTTTTGTCTACAATTGCCGCTAAAAATACTTGCCTACCGGCTAGTTATGATTCCGGCACGACGGAAGAAAAAATAAAAATAATTACTCAACTTTCAACCAGTCTTACTGACGAAGTTTTTGACCAAGAAATTACCACAGATACCATTGCTACCATAAAAGCTATTCGTACGATTCAGGATTTCAACGGTGAGGCAGGTTGCAATCGGTATATTATTAGTCAATGTAATAGTGCGCTCAATGTATTAGAAGTTTTTGGCTTATTCCTGCTAAGTGGCGCTAAGCAAGATGAAATTAATGTAGATATTATACCGTTATTTGAAACAGTCGATGACCTTCAAAATGCAGCGGATATAATGAAGACCTTGTATACCAATGAAAATTATTGCCATCACCTTAACAGAAGAAAAAAGCGTCAAACAATCATGCTAGGTTTTAGTGATGGCACTAAAGATGGTGGTTATTTAATGGCAAATTGGGGTATCTATAAAGCAAAAGAAGAGTTAACTGCTATTTCTAAACAATATGATATAGAAATAATTTTCTTTGATGGTCGTGGTGGTCCACCTTCAAGAGGAGGAGGAAAAACGCATAAGTTTTATGCCTCTATGGGTCAAAATATTTCGAATAAAGAAATCCAATTAACTGTCCAAGGACAAACGGTGAGTTCCAATTTCGGTACAATCGATGCAGCGCAATTTAATATTGAGCAATTACTGCATGCAGGAATATCGAACGACTTATTTAATAACCGACATATTACGCTCGAAAAAGATGAAGAATCTTTATTACAAGAATTAGCTAATCAAAGTTTCATAAAATATAGTTCTCTTAAAGATCATCCTCACTTTGCAGACTATTTATCACAAGTAAGTCCACTTAAATTTTATAGTGAAACGAATATAGGTAGTAGACCAGCTAAACGTGGTGGAGGCAATAAATTATCTTTCAAAGATTTAAGGGCAATACCTTACGTAGGTGCATGGGCACAATTAAAACAAAACGTAACAGGATATTTTGGTGTGGGCACAGCATTGAAAGAGCTTGAAAAACAAGGAAAATTTACCCAACTGAAAAAGCTTTATCATCATTCATTATTTTTTAAGACACTACTTGATAATAGTGAAATGGCAATGAAAAAATGTTTTTTTCCGCTAACTGCTTTTCTAGCTAAGGATGAAAAATATGGAGAAATATGGAATACCATTTATGAAGAACATATTTTAACACAGCAATACATTCTTAAACTTTCTGATAAAACAGAATTAATGAGCGACTACCCTGTCGATCAACTTTCTATTTTAATGAGGGAAAAAATAGTGTTACCATTGCTTACTATTCAACAATTTGCGATGATGAATATCCGTGAAATAGAAGACGGTCTTATAAACTCACCACTAAAAGCTACCTACGAAAAACTAGTGATGAGATCTTCTTTTGGAATCATCAATGCAGGAAGAAATTCTGCATAACACTCCATTCAATTTTAAAACTTTTATTGTCACAAAAATAGAGCCCTTCCGTAGAAACGGAAGGGCTTAACGATTGCTTGCCATATGAAAAAAAGGTCACTGTATAAATACAGTACTCACTAATTAAAATTTATACACTGCAGCTATCAAAGCAGTAGCAGTTGATTTTGAAGAACTACCATCATTTTTTGTATAGTATTCGCTTTGAGCAGATTCAATTCTTAACTCAGGAATAAATGTAAAAGCACCTGCTTTAAAATTGAAAGATAAAGTATTCGCAAAAATATTTTTGGTACCGAAATAAACCAATTTACTATCGCTTACTAATTCACTCCTAAGCGTAAGTCCTACTGTAGAAGAAGGGTCAATGTTTAAGTACAACGCCGCTGCATTCCAACTTCCACTGGCTAATGCAGATCCATCTATTTGTTTGCGACCTTGAACTGTTCCGTTAAATCCAATATTAAATTTATCTGAAAGTACCCCTGTTACAACTAAATCTAACTGGCTAAAACTTTTAAGTGCAAGTGGATTTTCTCCTGCTGTAGAACCAAAACAACCTGCATAATTAAGGTAGGTTTTAAATTTACCACTCGCTGAACCAGCACTTAATTGTGCGATCAAAGAACGAGTACTTGTTGTTGAAACAGTTTGGTCAATATAATTAGCCAATCCCAACATAAAACCAACATTACCTTCTGTTACATCTAATTTTACACCAGTATGAGAGAAAGGTCCATTAGTAAACATATAAGACATGCTATAATTTCTGTTCAAAGGAGCATCCAATAATTCATATCCAACATGCGTAGCAAATTTACCCGCTGTTAATTTTACTTTACTTGACAAAGCGTAAGTTAAATACATCTGTTTCATCAATGTCAAAGATGATCCAGAAGCTTTTTCATAATAAGAAAACTCTTCTGCTCTTGGCCCAAAACCTAAATCAACTGTTCCAGTAATTTTTCCTGATAAAGCAGTTGCATCAGCTTTTATACTTGCCATTCCTAATGAAAAAGCACCTTGAGAATTGGTAAAACTTGTTCTATTATTACTATGTATATCATCAGAAGCATTAGCGAAGTTGTGACGATAATATCCATCTATAGATCCAGAGAAAGATAATGTCTTGGTTGAATCTTGGGCAATTGAAGTACTGAAAAAAGTTGCAGTAATCATCAATGTCGCTAAAATTTTTTTAATCATTTTGTGTAAGTTTTTTTTATGAATAATAGGTTGGATTACCGAGTATATTCTAGGTAAACTTTCATGTAGCATCGTTAAAACTTAGTAGCAAAAAATTTATAAAAAATAAATTTCAAAAAATCAATTTACTTATAAACCAAAAAATATATTTTATGTAAAACAAGATTTAAAAACACCAGGGTTATTCATAGGGAAAAACCCTGGTGAAAAATTTATTTATGAATTTTGTTTTTCTTCAATACCACTTCCAGTGTTAACCAAAAGAGTTCCTTGAACATATTTTTCATCATGTTGAGAAGCATCCAAACCTTCTTCTTCATCTTGAGCACTTACCCTAATTGGTAAAATGAAATCAATGAATTTGAAAATTAAGAATGAAACAGTAAAGCTGTAAACTACTACTATCAACATCGCTTTAGCTTGAGTTAAAAAGAATGAAAAATTACCATAGAACCAACCTTCGGGACCATCTTTAATACCATGTATTAAATGGTTTGCAAAAACACCCGTTAATAACATACCTACCATACCACCAATTCCATGGCAAGGAAATACATCTAATGTATCATCCAAACTTGATTTTTGTTTGATACTAACGGCGATGTTAGAAATAATAGCACCCACCACACCTATAATAATACTTTGAGGAATTCCTACATAACCTGCACCTGGAGTGATAGCAACCAAACCAACTACTGCACCGATACAAAATCCCAATACAGAAGGTTTTTTTCCTTTCATTACATCAAAGAACATCCAAGCTAAACCAGCAGCAGCTGCAGCTGTATTAGTTGTACCAAAAGCATTCACTGCTAAAGGAGTAGATCCAACAGCAGATCCTGCATTGAAACCAAACCAACCGAACCAAAGTAAACCCGTTCCGATCAATACATATGGTACGTTTGCTGGAGGAATTTCTGCTTTTTGTTCATGTGATTTTCTACGTTTCAAAACTAGTGCACCTGCAAGAGCAGCACAACCTGCAGTAATATGTACTACTGTACCACCTGCGAAATCCCATACACCCATTTTAGCAAGGAATCCTTCTGGATGCCAGCTCCAATGCGCAACGGGTGCATAAACTAATAAACTAAATAATATGATAAACATTACATAAGCCGTAAAACGAATACGTTCTGCTACCGCACCAACCACCAAACCTGGAGTAATGATGGCAAACATTAATTGAAATAATGAAAATAAAGTAAGAGGCATTGTATTAGCCAAAGGCCAAGCAGCATGTGATTTTACACCTTTAAAAAATAAGAAGGTTCTAGGATCACCGATAAAACCACCGATTGAATCTCCAAAACTCAAACTAAATCCTACTACAATCCATAATACACCAACCACCCCAGCAGCAACCACACTTTTAATCATGGTAGAAATTACATTCTTGCGATTAACCATACCGCCATAAAAGAATGCAAGTCCTGGCGTCATTAAAAAAACTAGTGCAGTTGATACAAGCACCCAGGCAATATCTGATGTATTGTATTGGGGACCGTCTGCAATTTTAGTGGGATCAAAATCCGCCTCAGGGGCAATAAAGGCAGCCGCCAATGCAACAGCAATCAACACTACAAATGGCAGGACAGATTGGATGGATAATTTTTTCATACTCATTGATTTTTGGTTTTTGAATAATCAATAAAACATTTTATTTTATTGATATATGATATTTATTGAGTAAAAATAGAGAATATTGAGCATCCGAAGAACAAATTATTTATATATTTTAAAACATAATATTATATTGATACAGTTAAATCTATTCATTATCGAAGGGTAAATATATAATTTTCAATAAATAAGCCTATAAAACAGTATATTTTTGAATTTAATAATAAAATATTGTAATATTTTTCAATTTTTCTAATGCAGTCACTATTTCAATATTTTTTCAAATTTTATACACATTATATTTATTTTATATTTTAAAAGGCCTCTACTGTTAATTTTCTTTTTGTTCGCCATACCTTTTTTTATATCGAAAGATTTTTGGACTTAGCATAGGGATGCCAAGTAGGCTATTTAAATCATCCTATTTAACTATGGCCAATACAGGCTTTTCTTCAATGAGGTTTATTAAAAGAAGGTTACACCTAACTAAAAAGGGATGCAGTAAACTGCATCCCTTTTTAGTTAAATAATTATAGCGCTATAAATAACGCGCAATAGCATTTCTATCGGCAGTTTCCAATAGAGACTGACCCATCAAAAACTCATCTACCTTTTGAGCACAATCTCTTCCTTCTTTAATAGCCCAAACTACTAGAGACTGCCCGCGACGCATATCCCCTGCGGTAAATACTCGAGCTATATTGGATTGATAACTTTTTTCAGATGCACGTACATTTCCTCTTTCATCTAACTCAACTTCTAAATCAGTAATCATTCCATCGTGTTGCGGATGAACAAAACCCATTGCCAAAAATGCTAGCTCACAAGGAACTTTTCTTTCACTTCCTTTAACTTCTACAAATTGAGCAGGTTTATTATCTACAATTTTCCATTCCAAATCCACCATTATAACTGCTTTTAAATTCCCCTTTTCATCACCAATAAATTCTTTGGTTGCCACTGCCCACTTTCTATCACAACCTTCTTCATGAGATGAAGTTGTTTTAAGTAACATCGGATAAGATGGCCAAGGCATTGAATTATTTCGATGATCAGGCGGCTTAGGCAATAATTCAAACTGGGTAACTGACTTAGCTTTATGACGATTAGAAGTTCCGACACAATCACTTCCAGTATCTCCACCCCCAATTACAATTACATTTTTTCCTGTAGCCAAAATATCTTCTTCAGTAAAAGAACTTCCACTAACCCGTTTATTTTGTTGCTTTAAAAACTGCATAGCAAAATAAACTCCTTTTAAATCCCTTCCAGGTATATCCAAATTTCTTGGAATGGTGCTACCACCAGCTAATACGACCGCCTGAAATTCTCTTAAAAGATTACTTACACTAATATCAACGCCCACATTAGTATTACATTTAAATACAATCCCTTCTTCCTCCATTAATTTAATTCTTCTGTCAATTACCCATTTCTCTAATTTGAAATCCGGTATACCATAACGTAATAAACCACCCGGCATATCATCCCTTTCAAAAACGGTTACCGAATGTCCAACTATATTTAATTGAGCTGCAGCAGCAAGTCCTGCAGGACCACTTCCAATAACTGCTACCTTTTTACCAGTTCTCATGATTTGTTTGTCCGCCTGAACAAACCCTTTATCAAATGCAATTTCAATGATATGCTTTTCAATTTCCTCAATAGCAATAGCTGGTTGGTTAATACCCAACACACAAGCGGTTTCGCAAGGAGCAGGACAAATACGGCCAGTAAATTCAGGGAAATTATTAGTAGAAGACAATATATCATACGCCTCTTTCCAGTTCTTACGATACACAGCATCATTAAATTCAGGAATCACATTCCCTAAAGGACAACCATTGTGACAAAAAGGAATTCCACAATCCATACACCTAGAGGACTGCTGATTTAATTTTTCATCGGAATACCTTTCTATAAATTCTTTATAGTCTCCTACTCTTTCTTCAGCTGAACGCTTAGAGGGAAGTTCGCGCGTAAATTCTAAAAATCCTGTTGGTTTGCCCATATATTATTTACCTCCAAAGTGGAGTTTTTTTAATGTAAAAAAATAGTAATCCTGCATCAAAAAATAAATCTTACTTCTTTAGTTCTTTCTTTACTTTTCCAGATTGCTTTTGTAAAACCTTTTTATAATCCTTAGGGAATACTTTAACAAAGTTCTTTAACTGATTTTCAAAATCTTCTATCACAAATTTTGCTACAGTACTTTGCGTAAGTTTACAATGATCACTGATCATTGTAAACAATTCATCTTTATCAGATTCAGATACAGGATCCAAATCGACCATTTCCAAATTACATTGCAATGGAAACTCACCCTTCACATCATACACATAGGCAATACCTCCACTCATACCAGCAGCAAAATTTCTTCCAGTTGCTCCCAATACTACCACTCTTCCTCCTGTCATGTATTCGCATCCATGATCTCCCACTCCCTCTACAACGGCTGTAGCTCCTGAGTTACGAACTGCAAATCGCTCACCAGCCTTTCCTCTGATATAAGATTCACCTGAGGTTGCTCCATAAAAAGCAACGTTCCCTATAATAATATTTTCTTCTGGAACGAAACTAGATTTAGAAGATGGGTAAACAATTAATTTAGCCCCACTCAATCCTTTACCAAAATAATCATTCGCATCTCCTTCCAATTCTAGCGTAACACCTTTTGTATTGAATGCACCAAAACTTTGACCGGCAGTACCCGTAAATTTAAAATGAATGGTATCATCTGGTAGACCTGCTGATTGATATTTTTTTGAAATCTCATTGGATAAAATAGTACCCGTTGTTCTATCTATACTTTTAATAGGGAATGAAGCGGAGACTTTTTTCTTGTGCTCCAAGGCTGGTTGAGCCGCTTCTAACAATTTCCAATCCAATACTTTTTCTAATTCATGATCTTGCTGCTCATTGTTATAAACGACCGTATAATTAGAAGCTGGCTCCTTATATAAAACGGGTGACAAATCCAACTTGCTATATTTCCAGTGATCAATCCCTTCTCTCATTTCCAAACAATCCACTTGCCCAACCATTTCATTGATGGTACGAAAGCCCAATTGAGCCATGATTTCTCTGAGTTCTTCCGTTAAAAATTTAAACAAATTCACTACATGATCTGCATCACCAGTAAAACGCTCACGCAATTGTTTATCCTGTGTAGCTACGCCCACTGGACAAGTATTCAGATGACATTTACGCATCATGATACATCCTTCTGTAACCAACGCAGCCGTTGCTACTCCCCATTCTTCAGCTCCTAATAAAGTTGCAATGGCAATATCCTTTCCTGTCTTTAACTGACCATCTGTTTGTAAGATTACCCTACTACGTAATTTATTTTTTACCAATGTTTGATGAGCTTCAGCCAAGCCTAACTCCCAGGGTAACCCAGCATGTTTAATAGAACTTACCGGTGATGCACCCGTACCTCCATCAAAACCAGCAATTAATACCACATCAGCCTTAGCCTTTGTTACACCGGCAGCAATCGTTCCTACTCCTGCCTTTGATACTAATTTTACATTGATTCTTGCAGCTCTATTAGCATTTTTCAAATCAAAAATCAACTGAGCCAAATCTTCAATAGAATAAATATCATGATGAGGCGGTGGCGAAATTAAACCTACACCAGGTGTTGCATGACGAACCTTGCCTATCCAATCATCTACTTTATGTCCAGGCAATTGTCCACCTTCACCTGGTTTGGCACCTTGCGCCATTTTGATTTGCAATTCATCCGCCTGCGTCAAATAATTACTGGTAACACCGAATCTAGCAGAAGCTACTTGCTTAATTGAACTGCGCATAGAGTCGCCATTAGGCATCGTTTCAAAACGAATTTCATCCTCTCCTCCTTCACCCGTATTACTTTTTCCACCTATACGGTTCATGGCTATTGCCAATGTGCTATGGGCCTCATGAGATATAGAACCAAAACTCATCGCTCCTGTTGCAAATCTTTTCCAGATTGCTTCTGCTGGTTCTACTTCATCAATTGAGATAGCTGTTCTTTGTGTTTTAAATTGAAAAAGACTTCTTAAAGTACAAGCTCTTTCTCCCTGATCATTGACCAGTTTTGAATATTTTTTAAATGTTCCATAATCATTCATTCTTGTTGAATATTGCAACAAATGAATAGTTTGTGGATTAAATAAATGAAACTCACCCTTACGTTTCCATTGATACAGTCCACCTACCGGAAGACGATCAACAGGTATATGTTTTTTAGGAAATGCAAAAGCATGTTTTGCTAAAGTTTCCTTTGCTATTTCATCCAATCCTAATCCTTCAATACGAGAAATAGAACCGGTAAAATATCTATCCACCACTGTTTTATTCAAACCAAGAATTTCAAATATTTGTGCACCTTGATAAGATTGTAAAGTAGAAATTCCCATTTTTGAAAACACCTTTAACAACCCATCGTTAACCGCTTTTGTATAATTCTTTTTTAGTTGTTCTACTTCTAAATCTGTTTGTATTCTTCCGCTTAATTTCATATCGCGGATACTTGATAATGCCATATAAGGATTAATAGCCGTAGCACCATATCCTAACAAACAAGCAAAATGATGAACCTCCCAAACACTTCCTGACTCTACAACCAAACCTACACTTCCTCTTAAACCCTTGCGAATTAAATGATGATGAACAGCTGCGGTTGCCAATAAAGAAGGAATCGGAGCATGATCAGAATCTATCGAACGATCTGTTAATATTAATACTTCAAAACCATCTTCGGCAGCATCTACTGCATACCTACAAAGTCTATCTAATGCCTTTTTGAGCGAGTCAGGTTTTCCATCTGCACGGAAATACATTTGAAGCGTTTTTGCCTGGAAGATACCTGTATCAATACTCCTAATTTTTTCAAGTTCAAAATTAGAAAGAACAGGATGTCTCAATGCAACAGTATGACAACTCAATGGATCTTCTTCCAATAAATTTCCATTATTACCAACAAATGATGCCAATGACATGACTAATTTTTCCCGAATAGGATCAATCGGAGGATTAGTAACTTGGGCAAATAATTGTTTAAAATAAGAACTTAAATGCTGTGGTTCGTCACTTAGTACTGCTAATGGAACATCAGTACCCATTGATCCAATAGGCTCTTTACCCTCCAATGCCATTGGGGCTATAATTTCATCTAAATCTTCTGTTGAATAACCAAATACTTTTTGATATTTGAATACTTGATCACTTTCCAAATGAGTATACATTACTCTTGGCTCAGGTAATTCTTCTAAACGAATTTTATATTTATTCAACCAATCTCCGTAAGGCTTTTGTGAACAAATGGTACTTTTTAATTCATCATCACTAATAATTCTTCCCTGCTCCATATCCACTACAAACATTTTTCCTGGTTGTAATCTTCCATTTTCTTTTACCAAAGAAGGATCAATTGGCAAAGCGCCTGTTTCAGATGCCATGATTACTCTACCATCAGTGGTAACACAATAACGAGAAGGTCTAAGTCCATTTCTATCTAAGGTTGCTCCAATAATTTTACCATCTGTAAATGAAATAGAAGCTGGACCATCCCAAGGTTCCATCATAGATGCATGGTATTCATAGAACGCTTTTTTAACAGGATCCATTCGGTCATCGCCATCCCATGCCTCTGGAATTAACATCATCATTACATGCGGTAATGATCTACCTGTAAGCGTGAGCAATTCAATCATATTATCTAAACAAGCAGAATCTGATTGAACACCATTAATTACTGGCAACAACATTTCCATTTCTACCTTACTAAAAAAAGTAGATAAGAAACCATTCTCACTTGCTTTGAGCCAATTTAAATTTCCTTGCAAGGTATTAATCTCCCCATTGTGGGCGATGTAACGAAATGGCTGAGCCAATCGCCAAGATGGAAATGTATTGGTTGCAAAACGAGAGTGAACCAAACCAAATGCAGAAACAACTCTTTTATTATTTAAATCGGGGAAATAATTCCTAACCTGACTACTAGTCAACTGACCTTTATACACCACAGTTTTATAAGAGAGAGAAGCAATATAAAAACCAATTTCATCCTTACGAACCGTACTATCAATTGTATGACTGGCGTATTTACGCAACACAAATAACTTCCTTTCAAAATCCATTGGATTGATAATGTAATCTGGACAAGCAATAAAAACTTGTTCCATTACTGGTTCAACAGACAAAGCAGTTGGGCCAATATCAAATGTATTCACCGGTACACTTCTATAAGTAATAATTTCTAGTCCTAATTTTTCTGCAGCACGATTAAAAATATCTCTACACTCTTCTCTTAGTTTAAGATCCTTAGGAAAGAATAGTACACCAACAGCATATTTTCCGAAGGAAGGTAAATGCACACCCAATTTTACACATTCATCAAAGAAAAATTCATGAGGTATTTGAATGAAAATACCAGCACCGTCTCCAGTATTGGTTTCACATCCACAGGCACCTCTATGTTCCATATTTTCTAAAATGGTCAATGCATCAGAAATATTCTGATGAGATTTATTACCCCTAATATTTGCAACAAAACCGATACCACAGGCATCATGTTCAAATTGCGGATCGTATAAACCTAAATTTTCTTTCATAATAATTATTTTATGCTATTGATAACATTTGTTCCAACCAATTTTAAAACCATTCAATAGCATCTCTCTACTTTGTATAAAAAGATTGTAGCAATCGTTATTCAACCCATTCAATTCGCCAGTACTTATTCGGGCGGATTTCATATCTATTTTTCTAGTAACCCCTTCTAAGCAAAGTTACTACGATAATTCATTCAACCCAACAATAGCCTATCACCCTTTAACGACAAGGGATTAGCCCCAAAAACTAGGCTGAAACCCCGATTGATTTCATTTCGGTCATAGCCTGTCTAAGTTCAGCACCCACTAATTCGATCGGATGAAAACGTATGACTTCATTCACCACAATCAAAGTTTTATTATCTACTCCAGTATCTTTTCCAGCATTGAAATTTTTTCCGATAATATCAGTATCCACCCCCTTCATAAAATCAGCTAGCAAAGGCTTGCAAGCATGATCAAAAAGATAACATCCGTATTCAGCTGTATCAGAAATTACTCTATTCATTTCAAATAACTTTTTACGAGCAATGGTGTTGGCAATAAGTGGAGTTTCATGTAAAGATTCATAATAAGCAGACTCTTCTTTAATGCCTGCTTCTACCATTGTTTCAAATGCTAGTTCAACACCTGCTCTAACAAAAGCAACCATCAACAACCCATTATCAAAAAATTCCTGTTCAGCAATTTTAACATCGCCTGCTGGAGTTTTTTCAAAGGCTGTTTCTCCAGTAGCTGCACGCCAAGTCAATAAATTTTTATCATCATTGGCCCAATCTTCCATCATTGTTTTAGAAAATTCACCGCTCATGATATCATCCTGGTGCTTTTGAAATAAAGGACGCATAATTTCTTTAAGTTCTTCGGACAATTGAAAAGCCTTAATTTTTGCTGGATTAGAAAGCCTATCCATCATGGCTGTAATACCACCTTGTTTTAAAGCTTCTGTTACAACCTCCCAACCATATTGCACTAACTTAGAGGCATATCCTTTATCGATTCCTTTCTCAATCATTTTATCAAAACAAAGAATAGATCCTGTTTGTAATAATCCACAAAGAATGGTTTGTTCACCCATCAAATCTGATTTCACTTCTGCAACAAAAGACGATCTTAAAACTCCTGCACGATGACCTCCAGTACCGGCGCAATAAGCCTTTGCATATTTCAATCCTTTTCCTTCTGGATCATTTTCTGGATGCACTGCAATTAAAGTAGGTACACCAAAACCACGTACATATTCTGCTCTTACTTCAGAGCCTGGACATTTAGGAGCCACCATAATTACAGTAATATCTTTTCTAATCTGCATACCTTCTTCCACAATATTAAATCCATGAGAATAAGAAAGCGTCGCATTCTTTTTCATCAATGGCATGATTGCTTTAACCACTGAAGTATGTTGTTTATCAGGCGTTAAATTAATTACTAAATCAGCGGAGGGTATTAATGATTCATAAGTACCCACGGTGAAATTGTTTTCAGTAGCACTTTTCCAAGACTGTCTTTTTGCATCAATTGCTTCTTGACGAAGGGCATAAGTAATATCAAGTCCTGAATCTCTAAGATTCAAACCCTGGTTGAGTCCCTGGGCACCGCAACCTACTATCACAATTTTCTTACCTTTCAGTTCATTGACTCCATCAGTAAATTCGGATTTGTCCATAAATTCACAAACTCCCAATTGATTCAGCTTTTCTCTAAGCGACAATGTGTTAAAATAATTAGCCATGTTATTTGTTTGCCCCCGACCCATGAAGGATTTTGCGAGGAGTTTAATAATGCCCTTGTCGTTAAAATGATAAGGGTGATGATTGTTATTGGTTATGTAAAATTTTAAAAATTTCTATCTAAATGCAATTTAATTCAGTTACTATTTCTTTCAAAAAGTCAGGAGTTTACATACTGAATACGCCTTGTCGCTGATTTAAATATTCATTTTCAATAAGCTCTTCACCAGGTGCTCTTTGTTCAAATTCTTTGAGCTTTTCATGAAAGCCCCGGCTGCTCTTCATGATAGCAATTCTTGCGCTACGGACAAACTCAGTTAATCCATAGGGCTCTAGCACTTTTACCAATTTATCAGTTTCTTCTCGATGTCCAGTAGTTTCAAAAATGGTAAAATCTTTGGTAATGGCAACCACCCTGGCACCAAATTCTCTTAACAACCTTTCTACTTTAGCTTTTTCGGCTATCTGCTCTGTTGAAACTTTATACAAAGCCATCTCTTGCCATACAATATTTTCTTCTGTATTGAAATATACTTTTAATACATCCACTTGCTTTTCTATCTGCCTACAAACTTTTCTAACCACCTCCTCTGTTTCATCGATCAGAATAGTAAATCGATGTATGCCTACTATCTCGGATGGAGACGTATTCATACTATCAATATTTATTTTTCTTCGAACAAAAATAATAGCAATACGATTCAGTAAACCAATCTGGTTTTCTCCATACACTGTTATTGTAAATTCTTTTTTCATACTCTTTTTTTAACTAATTTTTTAAAGGATAATTAGAATCTCATCAGTTTCAAATCTATTTACCTTTATCCGTTAGGATAATCTTATTTCTGCTACACTACATCCCTGTGGAACCATAGGGAATACATTATTTTCTTTTCCAACCATCACTTCTAGCAAATAAGCACCCGGATGATTAAGCATAGTTGATAAGGCATCTTTTATTTGATCTCTCTTCGAAATACTTTGGCCCTCAATTCTATACCCTTTGGCTACCATCACATAATCCGGACTCTCAATATCAACAAATGAATAGCGTTTATCATGAAATAATTGTTGCCATTGACGAACCATTCCTAAAAACTGATTATTAAGAATTAATATTTTTACATCAATGCCTGTTTGCATTATTGTACCCAATTCTTGTATGGTCATTTGTACACCACCATCTCCAATAACCGCTACCACCGGACGATGAGGAGCTCCAAACTTAGCACCAATAGCCGCTGGCAATGCAAAGCCCATGGTACCTGCTCCACCTGAAGTGATATTACTTTTAGTCTCATTAAATTTAGCATACCTACAAGTAACCATCTGATGTTGTCCAACATCGGTAACAATGATTGCATCTCCTTTAGTAAGCTCATTCAATACTTTAATAACTTCCCCCATTGTCAATTCATCAGTAGTTGGATTGAGCTCATCTTTAATCACTATATCGATTTCTTTTTGGGTAAACTCATTGTACTTTGCTAACCATTCTTTGTGTTGTTTTTTCTCAATTAACGCTGTTAACATTGGAAGTGTCTCTTTACAATCTCCCCATAAAGGAACAGTAGCCTTTACATTTTTATCAATTTCAGCAGGATCAATATCTAGATGAATTACTTTAGCTTGACGGGCATATTTATCTAATCTTCCAGTAACCCGATCATCAAATCGCATACCCACCGCAATAAGCACATCACATTCATTAGTTAAAACATTCGGACCATAATTTCCATGCATACCAAGCATTCCAACATTTTGAGGATGATCAGTTGGCAATGCACTTAATCCCAAAATAGTCCAAGCAGCAGGTAAGCCTCCCTTTTCAATGAATGCTTTAAATTCATTTTCTGCTTTTCCAAGAATAACTCCTTGACCAAAAATTACCATCGGTTTTTTGGCTTCATTTATTAATTGAGCAGCTCTTTCTACATATTCTTTTCGAACGATCGGCTTAGGTCGATAACTTCTAATGAACGTACATTTTTTATACCCACTATAGTTAAATTTTTGAAGCTGTGCATTCTTAGTAATATCTATCAACACAGGACCAGGTCTACCGCTACCAGCAATGTGAAATGCCTTTGCTAATACGGAAGGAATTTCTGTAGCATCAGTAATTTGATAATTCCATTTAGTAATTGGAGTAGTAATATTAATAACATCAACTTCTTGAAACGCGTCTGTTCCTAACAAATGAGCAAATACTTGACCAGTAATACAAACCAATGGCGTACTATCAATCATTGCATCAGCTAAACCGGTTACCAAATTAGTAGCACCAGGTCCACTCGTAGCAAACACTACCCCTACTTTTCCAGAGCTTCTAGCATAGCCTTGTCCAGCATGTATCCCCCCCTGCTCGTGACGAACCAAAATATGTTTTAGTCGATCGTGATAATCATAAATTGCATCATAAATAGGCATGATTGCTCCACCTGGATAACCAAAAATGGTATCAACGCCCTCGGCAATGAATGCTTCAAGTACTGCTTGTGAACCTGAAATTTCAACCACCTCTTTTACTGGAGTAGCAGTTTTAGTAGCAGTCAATTTATCACTAGCTTCTTTTTGATCAACGATGGTTTCTATTTTTTCCATTGTAGGGTATTTTAAAATAATTTACGCGCAAAGGCTATTTATTCATAATTCAAAAATAATGAGTAGCCTAATTTTCCTGTTGATTGAATCTACTCATCTGTTACACAACCTTCGCTTGCATCTTTTACATTTTTAGCATACTTATATAAAATGCCTTTTGTTACAGTTAAAGCAGGTTGCTTCCAATTCGCCCTTCGCTTAGCTATTTCTTCTGGAGCAACTTTTAAGGTCATTGATTTGGTAGCCACATTAATTTCAATTCTATCATTGTCTTTAACTAAACCAATTAATCCTCCATCAAAAGCTTCTGGGGTTACATGGCCTACAACAAATCCATGGGTTCCACCACTAAACCTTCCATCAGTAATTAATGCTACAGATTTTCCTAAACCAGCTCCGATAATTGCTGAAGTTGGTTTAAGCATTTCTGGCATACCAGGTGCTCCTCTTGGACCTACATGAGTTATTACGACTACATCTCCCGCCTTTATTTTTCCTGAATTTATACCATTGATTAATTCAGACTCTCCTTCGAAAACTCTTGCAGGACCCTCAAATAACTCGCCTTCTTTTCCAGATATTTTTGCCACACTTCCTTTCTCTGCCAAATTACCGTAAAGGATTTGAAGATGTCCTGTAGTCTTAACTGGATTAGAGGTTGGCAAAATAATTTTTTGTGAATCAAAATCTAGATCGGGAACATTCGCTAAATTTTCAGCAACAGTTTTACCGGTTACGGTCATACAATCGCCATGTAAAAGTCCTTGCTTCAATAAATATTTCATCACTAAAGGAACTCCACCAATATTATGAAGGTCTTCCATCAAATATTTTCCACTTGGTTTAAGATCTGCTAATACTGGAACCCTATCACTAATTATTTGAAAATCTTCTTGAGTAAGTTTAACATCGACACTTTTAGCAATGGCTATCATGTGCAACACTGCATTGGTACTACCACCCAATACCATGATAATAGTAACCGCATTCTCAAATGCTTTACGCGTCATGATATCAGAAGGCTTAATATCCATTTCCATCAAATGACGGACAGCTTTTCCAGCTTGGAGGCATTCTTCTTTTTTAGCATCACTCAACGCTGGATTACTAGATGAATAAGGAAGGCTCATTCCTAATGCCTCAATCGCACTACTCATTGTATTGGCAGTGTACATCCCACCGCATGCTCCTGCTCCAGGGCAACTATTCATTACGATACCTTTAAAATCAGCCTCCTCTAAATTACCAGCAATCTTTTGTCCTAGTGCTTCAAAAGCAGATACGATATTTAGATCCTGACCCTTATAATGTCCAGGGGCAATCGTTCCGCCGTATACCATAATTGAGGGGCGATTTAATCTGCCCATTGCCATTACAGAACCGGGCATGTTTTTATCACAACCTGGTATGGCAATCAACGCATCATAATATTGTGCGCCACAAACAGTTTCAATTGAGTCTGCAATAATATCACGACTAACTAACGAATAACGCATACCGGGAGTACCATTACTCATACCATCACTCACACCGATTGTATTGAAAATAAGGCCTACCATATCATTTTCCCATACTCCTTGCTTTACCAATTTTGCTAAATCATTCAAATGCATATTGCAGGTATTTCCATCATACCCCATACTAACCACCCCCACTTGCGCTTTAGCCAAATCTGCATCGGTAAGTCCGATACCATAAAACATGGCTTGTGCAGCAGGCTGAGTTTGATCCTGTGTGATTGTTTTACTGTACTTATTAATCTCCATAAAAAAATTTATTAATTAAAATGCTGCTAATTATTTTGTTAACCCTTTCTAATATTTTATTTCTACAACTATTCTTCCAATTTATTTTAAAGCTCTTCTTATCCTAATACTACCTTTAAAAAAAAATTTACTACTATAAAATCAACTGCTCAAAGTGGAAGTGAAATAGAAATTAAAAGGGTCAATATTTCTACTGATAAGTAAACCTTCAGTCATTCTGCTAAACCCTTTATTAGAAAGATAATAGTATATAATTATAGGTTGTTTCCAACCATTCATTGCTATACAACTTCTACCACATGTGCCTTGGCTAATTCATGTAAATCTTCTTCCATTACTTCCTTCTTGCTATCTGCTACCAATAAAAACTCTTGGTATAATCTGTCGATATCATTTCGATTAAATGAATACCCTAATTTATGCAAACGGTGGGCTAATGCACTTCGGCCACTCCTAGCCGTTAGTACAATTTTAGAAGCCTCAGCACCTACTTCAACTGGGTCAATAATTTCATAAGTCAATGCATCTTTCAAAAATCCATCCTGATGAATACCTGAGGAATGAGAAAATGCATTTGAACCGACAATGGCTTTATTACATTGTACTGGCATACGCATTGTTTCAGCTACCAATTGACTCATTGGGTTTAATAATTTGGCATTAACACCTGTATGAAAACCAAGAATTTTATGTTGTTGAATAATCATGACCACTTCTTCCAAGGAAGTATTTCCAGCCCTTTCACCCAAACCATTGATCGTACATTCTATCTGCCTAGCTCCATTAATAATTCCAGCGATTGAGTTGGCTGTAGCCAATCCAAGGTCGTTGTGACAATGACAAGAAATAATGGCTTTGTCAATATTGGAAACATTATTGACCAAAAAAGCAATTTTTTCACCATACTGATGAGGAAGACAATATCCAGTGGTATCAGGAATATTTACTACGGTAGCTCCAGCCTTAATGACCGCTTCCACTACTCTTGCTAAATATACATTATCGGTTCGTCCTGCATCTTCAGCGTAAAATTCCACATCATCTACAAAATTTTTCGCCCACTTTACACATTGAATAGCTCGCTCCAAAATATCCTCCTGATTAGAATTAAATTTATATTTAATATGTAAGTCGGAAGTTCCAATACCCGTATGAATCCGTGGTCTTTTAGCATATTTCAACGCTTCTGCAGCTACTTCAATATCTTTTTGAACTGCCCTAGTTAAACCACAAACACTTGCATTGGTAATTATTTTCGAGATCTCATTCACCGAATTGAAATCGCCAGGCGAAGAAATGGGAAAACCCGCTTCAATAATATCAACGCCCAACTCCTCTAGCCTTAAAGCTAGTTCTATCTTTTCGGTGGTATTGAGCTTACAACCTGGAAC
>CANCRO010000018.1 GCA_947380605.1 Chitinophagaceae bacterium | reverse complement strand
ATCGTATGCTTTGGTTGGTATTTTGATTTACAATTCAGAACCTTGGGCTTATTGGTGATATGGTCTTTAGGAATTAGTATGATTATCTTGGCAGCCTTAATCTACTTACCCAGAAACTATATTCTACTCATTAGTTTACTGCTTATTTGTTTTCATAATCTTTTAGACAATGTACATTTTCCAGGAAATGTATTATGGTCCGTTGTTCATGAACAAATGATTTATAAGTTTTCTGGAAATAAAATTTTGCTAATTGGATACCCAATTGTTCCTTGGTTTGCTGTAATGGCTTTAGGGTACTATTTTGGGTCCCTGTATGACAAATCTTTTGACAATAGCAAAAGAAAAAAATTGCTCAATAGTATTGGAATCATAGCGGTTGCTACTTTTGTTGTATTAAGGCTTGCCAATCTTTATGGTGATCCGAAACAATTTAAAGAATTTGGCAGTTTCTCTCAAAATCTAATCTCATTTTTAAACCCCAATAAATACCCACCCTCTCTTTTATATTTATTGATGACACTCGGTGCCGCCTTCTTATTTTTGGCGAATACAGAAAAATTGAAAGGTAGAATAGTGAATTTCTTCTGCACCTTCGGAAGGGTTCCTTTTTTTTACTATATCCTACACATCTATATCATTCACATCATAGCCATGATAATGGCTCAAATTGCTGGGTGGGGTTGGAAAAAAATGATTCTATCCACCTTTATTGCATTTGAACCTAATATGAAAGGCTATGGCTATAGCCTTTGGATAGTTTATATTATTTGGATTAGCGTCATTCTGCTGCTTTATCCATTATGTAAAAGATTTGATAAGTACAAACAAAACCATAAAGAAAAATGGTGGCTGAGTTACCTATAATATTAAATTTATTGATTGAGAAAACCAACTCTTTATAAATTAGCTGCTCCTTATAATCAAAGTCTAGTTTAATAAAAAATATATTTTGAAATATTCGAGGAGCTTTATAAAACCATATTTTAAATACAATGAAAAAAAACATCTATTCTGTATTACTCATCACGATAATATTAATTAGTGGTCAATCAGCCTTAGCACTCAATAATAAAGACCATAAAGCATCAATAGATACTATCACTAAAATTTTCTTGAAAGGCCCAAAGCCCTATACCCTTCCAGGAAATTTATTTACTATTCACTCTGCTGAAAAGATATTAGGAGAAAAAGCTCACCTGAACGACAGTTCAACTAAAGAACAAAATAATATTGTAACCTATAGCTCTTCCTATTTTGCAGATGTATTAGATTCTAAAAGTGGCAAGACTGGCTCTATTTATTTTCTTTTAGAAAAATTTGATCTAGTTTCAGATGCAAAACAGAAGTATTCTTCCATTAAGATAGCCAATGAAAATCATGAGGGAGTTAAGGTGCTACATAACATTGGCGACGAGGCTTATTTTCATAGTGATGGGGAAAATTTTTATTTTATTATGGTAAGAAAAGGGAAGAATGTATTCAATATGAAAGTTAATAAAATAACTAGCAAGACCTCATTAGTGGGATTTAATCAAATAGCTAAAAGCATTACCAAGTCTCTCTGAAATGGACACGTCAAATAAAGTTTATCCTCCCTTCCCAATACTATCAACCAAAAGACTTACTCTTAGACGATTGTCAATAGATGACGCCCAAAAGGTTTTTATTTTACGATCGGATAGTGAAATAAACAAATATCTTGATAGGCAAATAAGTACTTCTTTTGAAGATGCAATAAATTTCATTCGTCAGGTGAATGAAAATATTGATGAAAATAATGCGCTGTATTGGGGAATAACTATTCTTGATACGAATAAAATTATTGGAGCTGTCAGTATTTTTAATGTTTCAATCGACAATGAAAAGTGTGAAATCGGTTATGAACTTTTAACAAATTTTCAAAACCAAGGAATAATGAAAGAGGCTGTAGAAAAAGTAATTGATTATACATTCCATACAAAAAAGATTAAACGTATCGAAGCCTTCCTTCATATTAAAAATCAGCGATCTATCAACCTGTTAGAAAAATTATGCTTTAAAAAATCAACTGAAAGGAATGAAACAAATACTGAAATAATAGGTTATCAATTGACAAATTCTAATTGACGTTATCAAATCTATATTCAAACCCAACCCTAAAAATAGGTTTGAAGGATAGAAATATGCATTGAATTACAAAAAGCTTTTCATTCAATAATAGCAAAAAATTCCTCAAACAGCAATTAGTTCTGCCATCTCATTATTTAATGCGCTATAAAATTTAATAGAATAATTTAAACGCCCTGTACTATAGAATTTTTCTACCTTGAATTACCCTTAATAGTATAGATATAATCGCTATCACTAGAAGTATATGAATAATTGCACCAAGATTATACGCAAAAAATCCAATAGCCCAACCTATAATTAGTATCACTGCTATTACATAAAGTAAATTTCCCATTATTTAGTATTTTTTTATTGTTTTCATAAAGATTCCAAACATAAAAATAGACCCCATACTAATCTTATAAAATGACGTTAAACAATCTAAGTACTGCCTAAAATCAGCAGTTCTAGATTTGATTTTTCAATGCTATATTATTTTTGCTGATGTCATTTTGTATACAATTTAAATAACAGTTCAACCCCTAATAAATTAAGCCTTCAACCTTTTGCTTCAAAATGGAATTAAAGTATATTTGATTATTTTAAACAGTGAATAGTTGCATTTAGAAGTCAGAAAGATTAATAGCATTGATTATGTTAGCAAACTATTCTTCATCTAGTCAATCCTAATTAATAGTTGATTACTTAAACAGTTTAATTGCCATAATTATATACTAATTAATTAAATGATGATGATTAGAGAGGCTAAAATTGACGACATACAACAAATTCAGACAGTAAGAAATTCGGTAAAAGAAAATGCCCTATCTAATCCTAATTTAGTTACAGACAACGATTGTGAAGAGTTTATTTCATTAAGAGGAAAGGGCTGGGTGTGTGAAATGGATAAACAAATAGTAGGCTTTGCAATTGCCGATTTGAAAGAAAATAATATTTGGGCATTATTTGTAGACCCTGAATATGAAAGAAAAGGAATTGGAAAAAAATTACATCGGAAAATGTTGGATTGGTATTTTACTCAGACTAAAGAAAAAATTTGGCTAGGGACCGCTTTTAATACAAGAGCAGAGAAATTTTACAGAAAAGCTGGATGGATAGAAGTAGGGACTCACGGACCAAAAGAAATAAAATTTGAAATGACCTACAATAACTGGATTTCAAATTCAAAACAATATTAAAGATTTAGAAAATTTCAACTGCTGATCAACGCTGATAATATATAACTTACATGAAAAAAATACTTTTTATATTTCTAGTTATAGGTTTAACTTCTTTTTCGTTAGATAAAGACGAATCTTACGACAGTATAGACTTGAAAAAAGAATATGCAAAAATTAAAGATGATTTATATGTCAGTAAGTATGAAGTTTCTAATTTGCAGTATAGAAATTTCCTCTTTGAATTATTGACTGCTAATCAAATGGCGATCTACCAAATTTGTTTGCCTGATACCTTATGTTGGAGGAATGAATCAAATTATAACGAACCATTTGTTCAATATTATTTTCGCCACAAAGGCTATGATAATTACCCTATAGTGGGTATTAGCTATGAAGCATCGAATAAATATTGTAATTGGTTGACACAAAATTATAACCAAGATCCAAAAAGAAAATTTAAAAAAGTGTCTTTTAAATTATTAAGTAAAGAAGAATGGATATATGCCGCTAACGATGCTGACACCTCTAAAGTATATACTTGGGGAACTGGCTTTATACAAAACAATCGACATCAATATTTATGCAATTTTAAACACAGTTCATTTATTATTGACTCTGCCACTAAGAAAATGAAAGAAGTGGTCAGTTCAGATAACCAATCCTTCATAACAGTTCCAGTCAAGTCATATTATCCTAATTCCTTTGGATTATATAACATGTGTGGTAATGTTGCCGAGATGATCAGTGAAAATGGCGTCGCAAAAGGGGGTAGTTACTTAGAACCTGCTTATAATGTTAGAATTGCTAGTGAAAAAAATTATACTAAACCACAAGCAGATATTGGATTTCGAGTTGCAATGAAAGTCATTGAAAAATAATCTATATAAATTAGTTTTGAAAAGCTTGGAAGTAATATATTTTTAGCAGATAAAATGTATAAATTGAGTAAAGAATAAATCAAAATTATAAGAAATGGCAAAAATAATTTTAAACATTGCTACTTTGACTAGCCTATTACTTTCAGCTTGCCAAAGTAACTCGCCAGCAGAGTTGAACGAAAAAAATCAATTAAAAGTTGTTGCAATAGAAAACGAAAACAAGCTTTTTGATATTAAGTTTACCCTATTGAAAAATTATTATGTAAAAAATACATTTACTAAATTGGATAATCCAAAAATTGAAACTGCTGAAAAATTCAATCAAGTTTTTGGTATGGCGACAACAATGGGCAAAAATGGCAAGCCAACAACTATTGATTTTTCAAAACAATACATTATTGCCATCATTATTCCAGCAACTGAATTCTCAACCTCAATAGATACAATTAGTTTGCAAAAAAACAATCAAAATCAAATTAAGTTAAACTATAAATTGACGATTGGACAAAAACAATCTTTTTCAATTCGCCCTTTCTTAGCTATTGCAGTTGATAAGCAAGAAAACGGAATCATTACAGTAGAAGAAACAAATTAATTAAATCATCAAATAAATTATGGCTCAAATTAACCCTCACATTAATTTTAACGGAAACGCTGAAGAGGCATTTACTTTTTATAAATCCATTTTTGGTGGAGAGTTCTCCAAAATTGTTCGATTTAAAGATCTTTCAAATGAAGAATTCCAAGTATCAGAAAAAGAAGCTAATAAAATCATGCACATTGCATTGCCTATTGGAAAAAATGTATTAATGGCAAATGATGTTCCAGAAATCATGGGACTTACCAATGAAAATGAAAACAGAAGTAAAATTTCAATCAGCACTGCAAGTAAAGAAGAGGCGGATAAATTATTTAATGGGCTTTCAGTAAATGGACAAATTGAAGTGCCCATTGCTGACAGCCCTTGGGGTTCTTATTTTGGCATGTTAAGAGATAAATTCGGTATCGAATGGATGGTAGATTATGACCCTAACTATATTGTGTAATCCTATCAACAGAAAATACGATCAAGCACAAAGGGTAACTTAGCAAAATACACCTCTCTCCAATTATTCATTTAATTTTGACCAGCAAAAGCTGAATTAGAGCTCCGCATCAGCCTCGACGTTTCATTTATGACAGACAATAGACCTATCGAACAAAATCAGCGAATGCCAATCATCGACATTTTAAGAGGATGGGCCTTATTTAGCGTCATCATAATCAATTATTTAACCATCTATAACTGGAACAATCACAGCTTTAATAAGAAAGCAGACCATATCAACTCCATTTTAGAAAATACTTGTGAAATTATTTTAGGTTCTAAGGGCTGGTCATTATTAGCTATTTTGTTTGGTTTTGGATTTTCAGTATTGCTAAAAAATGTAAGTGTAAATGCTCAGCCCAATTATCTATTTTTTATAAAGCGGCTACTTTGGCTATTTTTAATTGCCCTTGTCAATACAATATTCTTTGGTGGTGATATTCTCCACGACTATGTACTTTTAGGATTTATACTATTACTCTTTTATAGATGTAGTTATCAATCACTTTTTATTATTGGGCTATCTATTTTATTATTGACTCCTTTTTTACAATCCTTTTTGGGCAGTCATCAGCTATTATTTCTACCTAAAGCACGCGATAGATTTTATCAATTGTATGATAACAACAATTTGATAGATCATATAAAAGCAAATTTTTTTATGAGATACCAATGGATGCTTCGCTTAAGTTACACTATTGTATTTCACTTAATTCAATTAGGTTGCCTTTTAATTGGTGTTGCACTGCACCGTAGTAATTACTTTTTTTTATTACAAACTAATTTAAAATTATTAAAAAGAGTTTTAATAATAAGTTTATCAGTATCTATCGCGCTGTTTTTTCTGCAATTTTTTATTGAAAAATTTGAGTGGAAACTGAATCACTACTACAACTTGTATTATCCTGAAAAACTATTGATAATGATTTTTACTTCTTCCTGTATTATTTGGTTATATGTTTCTGGAAAAGTAAAAAACATTTTTTCGGCTTTACAAACAATCGGTAAAATGACGCTTACCAATTATATAATTCAAAATATTATCTCGTTTGTACTTTTTATCTACCTAAAACCAAATTGGGATTTACAATGGTACTTTTTAATAGCTTGTAGTGTTTTTATTATTCAGATTTTTTTTAGCAAATGGTGGCTTAAAAAATATAACTACGGTGTATTGGAATGGCTATGGCGTTGTTTAAGTTATGGGCGAATTTTTCAGCTTAAAAAGTAATTCGCGGTGTTACAGTAGTAATAACCCAATTACACCTTTCTAATTTATAAAATATATTAAAAATTAAATGAATCCGAAAGTTGATAAATATCTATTAGATGGCTGCATGCGCTGCAAATATGGTGGTACTCCGAAGTGTAAAGTCAATAATTGGATAAATGAGCTAGAAGAGCTTAGAAAAATTGTTATAAAAAGTGGATTAGTCGAAGAACTAAAGTGGGGTATGCCTTGTTATACATCCAATAACAAAAATATTTTAATGATCAGTGCTTTCAAAGAGTATGCATGCATTAGCTTTTTTAAGGGGGTATTATTAAAAGATAAAGAAAAGCTTTTGGTGGCGCATGGAGAAAATTCTCAGTCAGTAAGAATCATTAAATATACTCACTCAAACCAAATCATTCAACAAGCCCCCTTTATAAAGGCCTTTATTAAAGAGGCAATTGAAATTGAAAATTCAGGAATAAAAGTGGCTTTTAAGAAAAATCCCGAGCCCATTCCTGAAGAACTTATGGTTGAATTCAGTAAGGTTCCACAATTTAAAAAGGCATTTTATGATTTAACACCAGGGCGACAAAGAGGTTATATAATTTATTTTTCTCAACCAAAAAGTGTGCAATCAAAACTAAACAGAATTGAAAAATGTAGAGAAAACATATTAAGCGGGAAAGGATTAAATGATCGATAGCGCAACAAAAAATCAAATTTCAAATAGAAAAATTCATATAGGTATCCGAAAACATTATTAAAAAGATATTTACCCTCAACGATGAACCAAGAAATTGAAAAAATCAAAAAATCAATAGAACCTTTAAGACAAGAAATAATTAACCATCCAGTTTACTCTGCAATTAAAGATATCGATGACTTGAGAATATTTATGCAATACCATGTATATGCAGTGTGGGATTTTATGTCTTTGCTCAAAACCTTACAAAATAATTTAACCTGTACTAGTGTTCCTTGGTTTCCAAAGGGATCGGCAGATACCCGGCACCTCATCAACGAAATTGTTGTGGGCGAAGAATCAGATATCGACTTAAACGGTATTAGAAAAAGCCATTTTGAATTATATATTGATGCGATGAAACAATGTGGTGCAGACTATTCTACAATCGAAGGTTTTACAGAAATATTAAAAAATACTAACGACTTCGGCACGGCATATAAAAATTCAGGCACTCCAAAAGAGGCAAAAGAATTTGTTGATTTTACCTTTGAAATTATTAAAAGCAATAAAGATTATTTACAATCTGCCATTTTCACCTTTGGAAGAGAAGACTTAATTCCTGGCATGTTTATATCAATTGTCAACGACCTGCACAAAAAATTCCCAGATACTATCGCAATTTTTAAATATTACCTTGAAAGGCACATTGAGGTAGATGGTGATCACCATAGTCACCTTGCATTACAAATGACATCTAACTTATGTGGATCCAATGAGAAATTTTGGGAACAGGCTGAAACTGCAACTATTGTATCTTTACAAAAACGAATAGAACTTTGGAACGGAGCGCACAGAGAAATTTTAAATAAAACTAATCCTTAGAGTAATGAAAAAATTTATGCTTAATATCCTATTAGAAGGATTAGACACTGAAACAAGAATGAAACTCCTACCTAAAGAGCAAGCTTTAGTAAAGGAGTTAGAAGAAAATGGAACGATAGTAGAAACCTATATTAAATTAGATATGTCTGGTATTTTCATTCTAATGATAGCGGACGACATCGATGATGTTCATTCAAAGCTATCCATCTTACCTTATTATCCGTTCATGAAAATAGAAATTGTACCCGTGAGAATGGTAAATAACATCAACCAATAAAAAGAATTGGGCAAAATTATGCCTTTACATACTTTACATACTGTTTCTGGCTTAATGGTAATCATTTTCTTCGGAAGCAAAGTGATTGTGCATTATTTCTTATCTTCTAAAAACAACAGCGTCGTTAATTTTTTATATTTTTTGGCCGCCCCATTGGAATATTTTGGATTTTACAGAAACCCTGTTCCTCTAAATTTTCTAAAAATTAAACAAATTTGCAATGGGTTACTCTATGCTGCTCTAATTTCTTTAATAGCAAATTTACTCCTTGGAATAGCTATATACTTCAACTAATAAATAGGAATAAACTTCAATTTTAATTCATAATTTTATAGGGTTAACTACAAAGCGTTAATTAGCTTTTAAATTAAATAAACTATCATTATACCCTATTATGATTATGTTTCAAAAAGTAAAGTATGCACTTTTATTGCTTTCCTTCCTTTTAGTTAACAAAAGTTTTGCGCAAAAAAGCGACTTGCCTTCTGAAGAAATTAAATTAATAAAACTTTACTCACAGATCCTATCTTATTCTCAAGAAAACTATGACAGCATAAGCTATTATGCAGTAAGGTTTGAAAATGAATTGACCAGTTTTATCAAAAACAACTCAGCAACATTAGATTACTCTTTTAAAAATATTACTGATAGTTTTGTTTGCTGGGTGAAGACTTCCAGTGACAAAAAATTTAGAATATATAGTTGGGATACAAGGACTGGAGGATCAAGGCGCATCTTTAAAACTATTTATCAATGGAGAAGCAATGGTAAGGTTTTTATACATGCTCCCCAATATGTAGAAGGAGATGCCGGAAGCTTTTGTTCTAAGATTTTTACTGTGATCATTAATAACCAGCCATTTTATCTAGCAATTACAAATGGTATTTTTTCTAATAAAAGTATGATGCAAGAAATTTCCACTTTTAGCATTAAAGGAAACAAATTAGTTGACACTGTAAAACTTTTTAAAACAAAAACAAAAAAATTAAATCGAATAAGTATAGAATTTGACTTTTTCAGTGTGGTTGATAGACCCGAACGTCCTTTAGAATTAATTAACTATGATGACAAAAAGAAGATCATTTATATTCCAGTTGTTGATAATAATGGGAAAGTAAGTAATAAAAATATTTTATATCAATTGAATGGCAGTTATTTTGAATTTATTGGTATTGAGACTGGAAAACGTAAATAAAAATTTTATTTAGAAAGACTCAGCTAAAGCTTAAATATGGAAAATCGACCAAAAGTGAATGTTTCGCTTTCTCCACTTGACAAAATTCTGGAGTCAGTTGGCAAGCTATTGATTATAATTATATGGGGATTAACTCTTTTTGTTTATTTTAAACTGCCTACAATAATTCCGACGCACTTCAATGCTGCTGGTCAACCGGATGGCCATGGAAATAAATTGACTATTTTAATTTTACCAATTATAGCGACCTTACTATATTTCGGTTTATCAAAATTGAATCAATCCCCTCAATCATTTAATTACATTACTACCATTACGGAAGAAAACGCAGAAAAACAATATACTATTGCGACAAGAATGTTGCGAATTTTAAAAATATCTCTGTTGATCATTTTTTCTCATATCATTCTATTCACTTACCTAACAACCATTGGAATCACTAATGGATTAGGGGTTGGTTTTTTGCCATTTACCTTAGGCTTAGCATTGATTCCAATTATATTTTATATTCGTCAGTCTTTTAAATCATATTAACCTTTAAAAATAAAACTATGCGTTTATTATTTATTATCTCAATCGCTTTAACGATTGCTTCCTGCAAGCAAAATCCTACTTCAAATGGTCCATTAGTAAATGATTATTTTAATTATGGTGATTCTATTGAATCGGCAGGTGTAAAAATGATCCCAATTAAAACACCAGTGGGTGATTTTAAAGTATGGACAAAACGTTTTGGAAATAATCCAAAAATTAAAATACTACTACTTCATGGCGGGCCTGCAATGACTCATGAATATATGGAGTGTTTTGAAACTTTTTTTCAAAGACAAGGATTTGAATTTTACGAATACGATCAACTAGGTTCTTACTATAGCGATCAGCCTAAAGACAGTAGCCTTTGGACAATTGACCGGTTTGTTGAAGAAGTGGAACAAGTTAGACA
Source organism: Chitinophagaceae bacterium (assembly GCA_947380605.1). Classification (GTDB taxonomy): domain Bacteria; phylum Bacteroidota; class Bacteroidia; order Chitinophagales; family Chitinophagaceae; genus Ferruginibacter. The sequence goes on along the minus strand of CANCRO010000018.1, from coordinate 27,172 downwards.
GGCTATTGGAGCAGACAGTTCAAATTTTTACTTACTCGGAAATTCATGGGGTGGTATTTTAGGAATGGAGTATGCATTAAAATACCAAAAGAACTTAAAAAGCTTGTTAGTAGCAAACATGGTAGCAAGTGCTCCAGAATATGCAAAGTATGCAGAAGAAGTTCTTGCTAAACAAATGAAACCAGAAGTTCTTGCTGAAGTTAAAGAGCTTGAAGCAAAGAAAGATTTTGCTAACCCTCGCTATATGGAATTACTTATGCCAAATTTTTATCAAGAGCATTTATGCCGTTTGAAAGATTTTCCTGATGCCTTCAACCGTTCTATGAAACATGGAAACGGCGAAATATATACTTTGATGCAAGGTCCTAGCGAATTTGGTATCAGTGGTCGTTTAGCAAACTGGGATATCAAAAATAGATTAAAGGAAATAACTGTTCCTACTTTAATGGTAGGTGCTAAACATGATACAATGGATCCAAAAGCAATGGAAGAACAAAGCAAGATGGTTAAAAAAGGACAATTCCTTTATTGCCCGAATGGAAGTCATCTATCCATGTGGGATGATCAAAAAGTTTTTATGACTGGTGTTATTAAATTCATCAAAGACGTAGATTCAGGAGCTTTTTAATATTATTTTGTAAAATTTAATTCTACACTATGTTGGAATCAAATAGACGGTATTGGCTAAAGCAAATTGGACTCAGTGTTGCAGGTATTGGGTTGTCAAACCTAAACGCTATTTCAGCACCAACAAATACTGTAGAAAAAATTAGTGCCGATAATTTGCCCATTAGATTAAGTTCAAATGAAAACCCGTATGGGCCTTCACCTTTGGCAAGGGCTGCAATGATTGAAAATATAAATATTAGTAATCGTTACAATTGGCAGCTGTCTACTGATCTTATTCAAGCTATTGCGAAAATAAATGTAATTAGTACTGACAATATTTTGTTAGGGGCTGGATCTACAGAAATTTTAGATTTAGTAACTAGATTATCAGCATCAAAAAAAGGAAGCTTTTTAATTGCAGACCCAAGTTATTCCTATTGGACAGAAGCTGCCGAAAAATTAGGGCTCAAAAAAATTACTGTCCCTCTTACTAAATCTAAGCAACTTGATTTAGGTGCTATGCTAAGCGCTATTCAATCAGATACTAGGCTAATTTATATTTGTAATCCCAACAATCCTACCGGTTCAATGGCTGAGAGAGTTGAACTAGTTAAATTTATTAAAGAGGCAAGTAAAAAGGCAATTATTTTAATAGACGAAGCTTATATTGACTATACTAATCAAGAATCTTTAAGCGCTCTAACCTTTGAAAATAAAAACCTAATCATTGCAAAAACATTTTCAAAAATTTATGGATTAGCGGGGGCAAGGGTTGGCTATGCTATTGCCAATAGCAAGACTATTGACCAACTTAGCGAATTAAAATCTTGGGCTAGTGGTAGTATTAGTGTAGCATCTACAGCCGCTGCGCTAGCAGCATTGAATGACGAAAAGTTTGTATTAGAAGCTTTGTCTTTGAATAAAAATGCAAGGCAGTTTACAATTGAAAATCTTAAAAAATTAAACCTTGTATGCATTCCTTCTAATACAAACTTTATTTACTTCTCATTAAATAATTATAAAAAAGATTTTTTTGAGCAATTAAAGAATAATAACATTATAGGCACTAAAATTTATGAGGAACAAGGCAAATGGACTAGAATTACTGTTGGCACGATGGAAGAAATGCAAAAATTTATTAGTGCAATTCAATAGAATCTTTTTTATTTGAAATTAATTTAAATCAATTAGGGTAAATAAAATTTCATTCTAATCAACAATAGCGAATGCAAGGGGTCAACACATTTTATTTTAAAGACGATGGAATCATTCCTAATAGTCACCTCCCCGTAATTCTTTATAAAAATGTAATCAATTTGCCAGATTCATCAGAATGGCTAGAGACTCAATTCATTAATAACAATTGGCTAAATAATTGGCGGGCGACCATTTTACCCTATGACCATTTTCACAGTAATACACATGAAGTGCTCGGCTTAGGATTTGGAGAAGTTCAATTAAAAATTGGCGGATCCAATGGTGAAGTTTTTAAACTTTTTACTGGCGATGTTATTGTTATACCTGCTGGTGTAGGCCATTACAGTATTACCCAGCATACCAACTATCAATTTGTAGGAGGTTACCCGGGTGGAAATAGCTGGGACTTAAAAACTGGATTTGAAGAAGGAGAAAGGAATACTATCATCCATAACCTATCCAAAGTAACCATTCCCTTGACAGACCCTCTCTATGGAACTGCGGGGGTTTTATTAGAAAAATGGAAATCACCATGATATTTTACTCTCTATTTTAGCTCTTCCCTGCTTTATATATCAAATTCTACCCACTGCTATACTTTGCATCAAGTTTTGTAACTTTATTAACGATAAGTTGCTACATAACTATTTCAAATTTTGCTACCTTTTCAGTCCTTTTACAATTTTGTCTTACTTTAAAATAGATTAGAAATGAAAAATGAAATATTACTTCACATTGATAATCCAAAAGAGCTTGAAAAGCTTTATCGAGATAATAAAACAGCATTCAAAACTGAATTCAATTTAATTTTCACTGAACATAAAGAAAATCCGATTTTACAATATTGGAATGAAAGACTGAACTTTCAAAGTTCAGAAATATCTTGGGGTAGTAAGAAAGAATTAATCTTTATACTAATTCTTTCTTTAATAGCGGGCTGCTTAGCTTCCATTCCTTGGCTATTTAAAATTGATGCTGAATTTTTTTATACAAGAAATATTTCGCTAATTATTTTTTCAACCTTATCGACCTACTTTTGCTGGAAGAATGATCTTCCAAAAAAGAAAATTTTATTTATAGGAGTAGTTTTTCTAATCGCTTTGATTTTCATTAACTTTTTACCTGCAAACAATAATAGCAACACTTTAGCCTTATCCCTCATTCACATTCCAATTTTTTTATGGATGGTGGTAGGGTTTTCTTACGTTGGCAAGGAGGTGAATAATAATCATCAACGTATTAAATTTCTAAGATACAATGGAGAATTATTAATAATGTCTGGACTCATCCTAATTGCGGGTGCTGTGCTTACCGGAATTACAATCGGCTTATTTACTGTCAGTGGATTTGATATTAAAAAGTTTTATTTTGAACACATTGTAATATTTTTTCTTCCCATTATTCCGATACTTGGAACTTTCTTAACACAAACAAATCCTCAATTAGTTAATAAAGTTTCGCCAATCATTGCTAAAATATTCAGTCCATTAGTTTTAATTACTGTGATAGTTTATTTGATAGCGATTTTATTTTCAAATAAAAATTTATATAATGACAGAGAATTTTTAATGCTATTCAACTGCCTACTAATCGGCGTTATAGCAATTATTCTATTTTCAGTTTCAACTACATCAAATCAAAATATCAGCCAAGTTGGTAATTTTATTCTTTTTGCCTTGTCGGTCATTACAGTAATCATTAGCGGAATAGCTCTTTCAGCAATTTTATTTAGAATTTCTACTTTGGGAATTACTCCCAATAGACTTGCCGTTGTAGGAGCAAATCTATTGATGCTAATCAATCTATTTTGGATAGCATTTCAGCTATTCAAAACGGTTTTCAAAAAATCTGCTATTAGTAATGTCGAAAATGCAATTGCTTCTTTTATTCCTTTTTACATTTTATGGGCCATTATAGTAAGCTTTATCTTACCATTTATATTTAACTTTAGATAAGGGGTTTAAAAAATAGAAGTCTTTTTATAATTGTATGATTGTTGAATAAAATTAATTGTGCGCTGGTAGTATACAATTATTAGGTTTTGAAGTTATCAACTTAAACATAAAATAATTATAAATAACATCCATGCCTATTTCTACTTCTGATGAAGGTTTAAAGCGGGTAATAGGAGTGCAAGGCCTTGCGTTATCTATTGTAAATATGGTAATTGGTTCAGGCATTTTTGTGCTGCCCGCAATTATAGGTATAGCTATGGGTGCTTTTGGCATATTCGGATATATATTTTGCAGTATTATGATGGCTGCCATCATGCTTTGTTATGCAGAAGTCGGATCAAAAATTACCACTAGCGGTGGCTCCTATGCTTATGTAGAGAAGGCTTTTGGAAATTTTCCAGGATTTATTATTAACTGGCTTTTCTTTTTTGGGTGGGGCATTCTAGCTAGTGCTGCGATGATGAATATTGTAGCTGATTCTTTAGCGCTACTTTGGCCTGCATTATTAAATCCATTCATACGTGGATTGCTCTTTTTTTTCTTGATGGGAATAATGGTGTTCATCAATATAATTGGCACTAAAGAAGCTAATATTTTTGTTAAGTCAATATCAATTCTAAAACTATTCCCAATAATTGGTATTATTATTTTTGGTTTCAGTCATATTAAAATAGATAATCTGCATTGGGAAAACGTACCTTCTCTCAAAACATTTAGCGATACCACATTAATTCTTTTTTTTGCATTTGCTGGATTTGAAGCATCACTAGGTGTAAGTGGTGAATTTAAAAACCCAAAAAAAACTGTACCTCTCGGAATTTTTTTAGGCGGCGCCATTGTGCTGGTCATTTATTTACTCCTGCAAACAGTTACTCAAGGAATTCTAGGAGCAGAAATCGTTGCTTATAAAAATGCTCCGCTAGCAGCGGTTGCCGAAAAAATTATAGGTCCTGCGGGAACAACTCTATTATTATTTACTGCTGCATTTTCATGTTTTGGTGGAGTAAGTGCTGATGTAATGGCTACTCCCCGGTCTTTATTTGCCTGTGCTAATGATGGGATGTTCCCAAAGTTTTTGGGCAAAGTTCATACTAGGTTTGCTACCCCTTATTTAGCTATCATTACCTACGCTTCACTGATATTTATTTTTTCAGTATCTGGAGGATTTAAACAACTTGCTATATTGGCTAGCGCTGCATTACTACTAGTTTATCTTTCTGTGATTTTAGCCACTATTAAATTAAGAAAAGATAAAAGAGATGAATTAGAAAAAACATTTAAAGTGCCCGGCGGATTAATTGTACCCTTTATTGGAATTGCTTCTATCTTATGGTTATTAACTAGTTTAAATAAGTGGGAAATCCTTTCTACCATTATTTTTATTACAACGATATGCCTAGTCTATTTTGTAATGAAGTGGATGAGAAATAATTAAATCATTGGGACTTATTACCTCTCCATCAATTGGGGCGATTTATTTTAAACGATTTCCGAGTAAACTATTTAATCCCTTTTAATTATAAAAATTTTGACGCTCTAATCAAATCTTCTGGTGTATCGATTTCTATTCCCATATAATCCGTTACGGCCATTTTGATAGAAATTCCATTTTCTAAATAACGCAGGCATTCAATTTTCTCAACCGCTTCCAAAGGAGTAATTGGCCAACTTGTAAAATCCATTAACGCTTGCTTACGAAAAGCATATACGCCGATATGTTCATAATAAACTGGAGTAGCCTGTTTATCGCGGTGATGGGGAATAACACTTCTGCTAAAAAATAACGCATCCATATTTTTATTGACTGCTACCTTTACATAATTTGAATCTTCAATTAATTTTTGGTCGGTCATCACTTGCATCAAAGAGGCTACCTGGACATTTTTTCCCGACTCTCCTTCAAATAAATTTAATAACTTTTCTAGCGGCGCTTTTTGAACGAAAGGTTCATCTCCCTGTACATTTACAACTATATCCACATTCATTTCTGCTACTGCTTCAGCAATTCTATCGCTTCCACTTTCATGCTCCCGAATACTTTTTATTGCCTTACCTCCATTGTCAACAATTTCGTTATATATAATATCGCTATCCGTTACCACCATCACTGAATCAAATAAACCAGTAGCAATCGTATTATCATAGGTATGTCGGATAACGGTTTTGTCGCCAAGAATTTGCATCAGCTTGGCATGAAAACGAGTAGCAGCATAACGAGCTGGTATGAGTGCGATTTTATTCATTATAAAAAATTAATATTCCCAAAGTTAACAAATATGTAAAGGCGGATTACCAAATTCTAATTTGATTTCTTACATTTGATTAACAAAATACTCTTCGGTTGCTTGCCCTTACTATTTTAAATTAGATATTATGCAGCCAAGAAACCTAATACAATCCTACCTAGTAGATATGAATACCTATGATGAAATGTATAACAATTCATCTATAAGGGATCACTACAAGAATACAGTTGAGTTTCTCGAAAAGCTTTCTATTGATGATTTGAATAAAAAAGAAGAATTTGCCAAGCGCTTATTTATGAGCCAGGGCGTTACTTTTACCGTTTATAGTAGCGGAGAAGGAATTGAAAAAATATTCCCCTTTGACATTATTCCTCGCATTATCACTTCTTCAGAATGGGATTTCATCGAAAAAGGAATCAAGCAAAGACTAAAAGCACTTAATTTCTTTTTAAAAGACATTTATAACAATCAGTTTATCATTAAAGATGGCGTAGTGCCTGCTGAAATGATCTACAGTTGTCCCCATTATCTAAGGGAAATGCAAAATTTTCCAGTTCCTTATGATATCTATGTTCATATTGCTGGCATTGACCTTATCCGAAATAATGATGGCAGTTTTTATATTTTAGAAGACAATTTACGAACACCCAGCGGCGTTAGTTATATGCTAGAAAATAGGGAAATCACGAAACGAATTTTCCCCTACCTGCTGCCTCAAAGTAATGTGCGGAGTGTAACAGAGTATCCTGCTATATTGCATCGGAATTTGGTTTCAATGTCTCCTCAACAAAATAAAAATCCTACTATCGTTCTTTTAACTCCAGGCATTTATAATTCAGCTTACTTTGAACATACCACCTTAGCAAGACTAATGGGAGTAGAGTTAGTAGAGGGAAGTGATTTAGTAGTTGATAACCATAAGGTATATATGAAAACCACCAGTGGGTTACAACAAGTGGACGTAATATATAGAAGGGTAGATGATGAATTTTTAGACCCGCTGATTTTTGATCCTGGTAGTATGCTTGGAGTGGCCGGTTTAATGAGTGCATATCGAAAAGGAAATGTAGCCATCGTAAATGCAGTTGGTAATGGTGTTGCAGATGATAAAGCCATTTATACTTTTGTGCCAGCAATGATTCGATATTACCTTAATGAAGAACCTATACTAAAAAATGTACCCACCTATCAGCTAGGAAAAGACGAGGAAAGAGAGTATGTTTTTAAAAATATTGAACAGATGGTGATAAAAAAAACCAATGAAAGTGGAGGTTACGGAATGTTAATGGGAAGCGCTGCGACAGAATTAGAAATAGATCTTTATAAAAAAGAGGTATTGCAAAATCCAAGGCAATTTATTGCGCAGCCAATTATAAGTTTATCAACAGTTCCCTGTTATATGAATGGACAACTTACGCCACGTAGGGTAGATTTGAGACCCTACGCTTTATGTGGGCCAGATGGGATTGAAATAGTACCAGGAGGATTAACCAGGGTAGCATTAAGAGAAGGCTCTCTGATTGTAAACTCATCGCAGGGAGGAGGAAGTAAAGACACTTGGGTGCTCGCGCCTTAACAAGAAGAAAAAGTATACGATCAAGAAATTGAAAAGATTTATGTGCTATCAATTTGTAAATATTTATTCACCTAATTAAAAAATAACCACAACATTTATTCATTTTGAAAAATGTAAGGTTTTTATTTTACTATGCTAAGTAGAGTTGCTGATAGTTTATTCTGGATGAGCCGCTACATGGAGCGGACCGACGGAATTTTAAGAATGTTGAAAATCAACTATGCTTCTTCACAGGATGATATTCAAGATTTTTCTTGGAAACCTATATTAAAAATCTTCACCTTCCTTAATGATGAAAGTGCTAATGCGTTGGCACACGACACTAGGGGTGTTTTAAAATACATGTTAATCGGAAAAGATAACGACAACTCTGTTCTCAACATTGTTACACTTGCTAGAGAAAACGGCAGAAGTGTACAAGACCATATCACTAAGGAGATGTGGCAATGCATCAATGATTTTTACCACATTATGCGACAGGATAAGTTAGCTGATATGATTCAAAATGAAGATCCGATTTCCACCATTGATCATTTAATTAAACAAGAGCTTTTATACTTCGGCACTACTGATGTTACGATGGCTCGAGGAGAGGGGAACTCATTTATTAACATCGGAAAATTTCTCGAACGAGCCATTCAATCTACTGATATTCTTGATGTAAAGTTCAGTGACATAAACTATGAACTTGATAAAATTACAGATACTACTTATTGGAAATATCTACTAAAGTCAATTTCGGGATATGAAATTTATTTAAAAACTTATCGCAGCGGATTTGAAGCGAAAAATGTAATGGAACAAATTGTACTGAACGAACAGTTTCCAAGATCAGTACTGTATTCCATTAATCAGCTACATAGATATTTTGAACGCTTAAAAAATGATCGAAATCAAAATGAATTTCATCAAATTGATTTTATGATAGGTAAAATAAAAAGTCAGGTTAAATTTTCTACGTCTGATTCTATTATTAATGATGGGTTGCATCATTTTTTAAATGAAACTAAAATCAGACTATTCGAAATTGGTAATCAACTCAATCAAAATTATTTTGCTCATGCTTAATTATTTAAATTTATACTCTTAAATACTGAATAAAAAGTTTACTATTTATGCCAAGATTCTATATACATCATGTGACCAAATACACCTATCCTGAGGCGGTTAGAGATAGTGCCAATCAAATAATGTTGTACCCAATAAAAGATGAGAATCAAGAAGTGCAAAGTCAACGGCTTATCATTAGTGGAGAGCCAAAAATAGAGACCTTTCGTGATTACTATGGAAATGAAGTTGGAAGCTTTATGAATACCACTCCTCACAAAGAACTTCAAATTGAATCTCATATTTCAGTTGTTACTAAGCCAATCATTTTCCCTACTGATGAAATTGAAGTAGAAAGTCAATGGGAAAATTTACTTAAAATTAAAAATACGGTTCCCTTTATTGATTTTTTAAAACAAGAAAATTTTGCTGCATTACCAGAAGTAAAACAAATTGCAGACAGTGGATTTTACAATACGGTTTCGGTATATGTAGCTGTGCAACAATTAAATAAATATGTGTTTGAAAATTTCAAATATATAAAAGGTATTACCAGCATTGAAACAACCTTAGATGAAATTTGGAAACTAAGAGCGGGGGTATGTCAAGATTTTGCACATATTTTATTAGTGATGCTTCGTCTGCTGAATATTCCAGCAAGATATGTTAGTGGATATGTTTGTCCACACGATAATAATCAGCGTGGAGAAGGGGCAACACATGCATGGGTAGAAGCATATATTCCTTTTTACGGTTGGATTGGATTAGACCCAACCAATAACTGTATTGTAGATGACAGCCATGTTCGACTAGCCATTGGAAGAAAATTCAGCGACTGTTCTCCGGTTAAAGGAACTTATAAAGGAACTGCCAAACAAACACTGGAAGTTGGTGTTGCTGTTTCATTGGAAGATAAAGCACAATGGAATGAAGTTCCGGCAATCTTAACTTCTCAGGCAGCACCCTTGTCTACAGTAGAAGAAAGCTACGAACATAATTCTTATCAAAAATATATGCAAATGATACAGCAGCAACAGTAAGACGTAAGCGATATATTATTAATTTTCCAATTCTTCTTCGATCTTTTCAGGAAGCCTTTCACATTCATAGCCACAGTTTTCGCAATGATATACATAATAAGGCGCTACTGCATAACTCGAAAATATCCATGTAAACAATGCTGTTAAATAATTAGTTGCACCTGGCTTTGTTATATAAGTAAATTTTTTGTTGCCGCATTTTGGACAAGTAGCCGCATTTATAAAGTCTAATTCGTAGCCATCTAATAATTCCTTTACCCAAGATTCATCGGCTGCTTTAACCACCAACTTAATTCCTCCAATGGCATTCGATAAGATTGGATCTAAGGTTACCGTATATTCGTCTTTTAAATAACATTCTACTCCTTCAGAATGCAATTTGGTTAAAACAATATTAGCTGAAAAATAACTGTCGAATGTTTTTACTGTAACCAGATTCATCCCTTTTGAATTTTAAAGCAATATGCTAAGAGAAAATTTCCTTATAAAATATTTTTGATAAACTTATTGCTTTCCGTCAATAATTAACGGTGAATTTCCTTTTCCCATTACAATTACTTTAGCATTAGGACTTAGCGCCAGGGCTTGCATAGCTTTTATCTGTTCGTATTGTAATTGTTGACTCGTAAGACCTGTATTAATAATTTTTTGATAATCGGCAATCCCCTGCGCTTCTACTCTTTTCCTTTCTGCTTCCTGCTTTTCTTTCTGTAATACAAACTCCATTTTTTTTGCATCTTGTTCAGCATTAATTTTTGATTCTATCGAAGCTTTTACAGAATTAGGTAAGGTGATATTTCTTACTAACAACTGCTCTAACATTAAGCCTCTTTTCTTGAAATCATCCTCAATAGTTTTATAAATTCTTTGCTGAAATTCATCTCTTTTTGAACCAAACAAATCTACTGCTTGATAGTAAACTGCATTATCGCGAATTTTTGTACGAGTAATTGGACGAACAATTTTATCACGATAATCCGCTCCTGTTTCTCCTAATAATCTCGGGGCATCAATGGATACCACCCTAAACAAAACAGTAAGGTCAATCGTAACTTCCAAACCATCGCTAGTTAATACTTTAATGGCGTCATCTCCTGCCTTATCGCCTTCATCGTGCACTCCACTCATTGTGTAGTTTTGCGTTTTTACATCCAATTTTTTTACATCCAATAAAGGATTTATAAAATGTAGGCCACTTAGCATTACCTCTTTTTGAATACTTCCAAATAATATTTTAACCCCTATCTCACCCGCATCGATTTGTTTGATGCAAGAGGTCATAATACCTAGTGCTACTAATACAATGGATATCTTTTTACCTACTCCTTCAAATTTAGCAATGGCTGGATTATTTTTTGCTATTAGTGTAGCAACAATAAATAGAATGATTCCTAGAATGATTAAGATCATAACAATATAATTTAGACCACAAGGTCACAAAAATTAATGAGAATAGCTAGTTAAAAAATTTAGAAAGATTTTTTATCAAATTTATGCGGATGTAATTCTAGCCAATAACAAAGATGGACGAATACTAATTTCAGAACCCTTTTTTTCAAAAATCTGAGATGACCTATTTGGAAATCCACGAGTTTAAATTTTTGCTTATAACAAAACAGGATTTGCACAAAGCAAATCCTGTTATATTAAAAACCCTAAGGGATTTTGAAGAATTTTTAGCTGTTTAACATAAGTGGCATCACCAACATTAGCAAGTCTTCATTTTCATCCATTTCGGTTGGTTTAATAATGCCCGCCTTAGTAGAGGTACTCAATTCAATGATAATGTCTGGAGTTTCAGCAGCATTCAGCATCTCAATTAGAAATTTTGCATTGAATGCAATTTGTAAATCTTCGCCATCATATTGGCAACTCATTCTCTCATTTCCTTCAAAACTAAAGTCAATATCTTGTGCAGCTAGCTGCAATTCACTACCGCTGATAGTAAGTGCAACCTGATTGGTGCTCTTATTACTAAATATACTCACTCGGCGAAGCGCACTTTGAAAATCATTTTTATTTAAAACCAGTTTATACGGATTGTCAGCAGGTATTACTACTTTATAATCAGGGAAACGTGCATCAATCAAACGACACACTAGTTCTGTTCCACCATGCTTTACAAACAAATGATTACTGTTATACGATACCGTTAGTTCATCATCATTATCAGGCATTGCAGTTTTTAAAAGATTCAATGGTTTTTTGGGTACAATAAATGTATCCGCCTTTGGACAACTAACATCTTTTCTTTTGTATTTTACTAAGCGATGTGCGTCGGTTGCAACACAAGTAAGGCCTTTTTTATCTAACTCAAAAAATACACCTGTCATTGCTGGACGAAGATCATCATTGCTTACTGCAAACAAACTTTTATTAATGGCAGACACCAAAGCAGAAGAAGTCATTTTAAATGAATTAGCATCATCCGCAACTGGTTCTTTTGGAAAATTATCTGGATTTTCACCCATCACCTTATACTTTCCATTATCGCTTGTGATTTCAATGCCAAAATTTTTATCTATTGTAAAAGTTAACGGCTGCTCTGCAATATTCTTCAATGAATCCATTAATATTTTAGCAGGAATACAAACCTTTCCGCTGTCCTTAGCTTCTACATCTAAATGAACCTTCATCACCGTTTCTAAGTCAGTTGCCACTACGGTTAACTTATTTCTTTCAATTTCAAATAGAAAGTCTTCTAGTATAGGTAGTACAGTATTTGCATTAATTACACCATTAATTTGCTGTAATTGTTTAAGTAGGGCCGAAGAAGAAACGATAAACTTCATAATATTGATTTATATATCATCAAAGATAAAATCTTTGTGGCTAATCAAACAAGATAATATCAACAAACCGGTACAATGTGACTAACTCTAAGGTAAATGGGGAAATATTTAAAAAATAACTAATTCGTTTAGTGTAGGCCTATTTAATTAGGTTAAAATATTATACCTGATTCAAAAAAAATTCACCATTGGTGCTTTTGAAAGACGATTTGTCGATCGATTTGAAAAAAGGCTTGGATTATACATCGCTGCGGCTAATTTTGTAGCCTATGCATTTGCAAAATTTCACACCTCAGCAAGCCCTCCCAAAAATAAAGCAGTTTTGTGCCTACCAGGAACGCTGTCACAGTGAAATAAAAGAAAAACTATATGGATATGGACTTTCCTTAAATGACGCTGAAGAGATCATCAGTAAACTGGTAGAAGAAAATTTTCTAAATGAAGAACGATTTGCGATTCACTTTGCCGGAGGGAAATTTAGAATAAAACAATGGGGTCGAATTAAAATCAACTATGAGTTAAAGAAAAAAAATGTTAGTGACTACTGTATTAAAAAAGCGCTTGCTGCTATTAATAAGTCCGACTACTTTGCAACATTGTCTAAATTAGCCGACATAAAATTTAGGTCCTTAAAAAGTGAAAAAAATATTTTTACTAAAAAGACAAAGCTTCACAGCCATTTAAGATTGAAAGGCTTTGAAAGTAACTTGATCCAAGAAGTGATGAATGATTTGATAAAATAAAACGAACCATTTCTTACTGGCTATATTGTACATTTGTTATTAAATACCGTCAAATGGCACCCCTTACTATTACTACTTTGCAAACCAATCTTGTTTGGGAAAATAAAAATGCCAACCTTCAGTTGCTTGCAAAAAAAATAAACAGCCTTCAGGAAAAAACAGAAATAGTAGTCCTGCCAGAAATGTTTAGTACTGGCTTTAGTATGCACCCTAAATTATTTGCAGAGACGATGGAGGGTGAAACGGTACAATGGATGAAAGAAATTTCATCAGCAAATAAAATTATTTTAACGGGAAGTTTAATAATTGAAGAAGAAAATAAATTTTATAACCGGCTCATCTGGATGCTTCCTAATGGTGAATTGGGTTACTACGACAAGAGACATTTATTTGGTCTAGCACAAGAAGATCAATATTACGCTGCAGGAAATAAGCGATTAATCGCATCAGTAAAAGGATGGAAAATAAATTTACAAATTTGCTACGATCTTCGTTTTCCAGTTTGGGCCAGAAACAGAATTACACCAAATGAAAAATCAATAGGGGAAGAAGCTCAAGAAATAAGGCCTGAATTTGATGTGCTCATTTATGTAGCGAACTGGCCAGAACGAAGAAGCCATGCATGGAAAACCTTACTCTGCGCCAGAGCCATCGAAAATCAATGTTATGTAATAGGCGTAAACCGAATAGGTATGGATGGAAATAATATTAGTCACAGCGGAAACAGTTTAGTGATTGACCCATTAGGTGAAGTGCTCTATCACATGGCAGACGAAGAGGATATTTTTACCATTACACTTCAAAAGGAATGGCTAAATGAAGTGAGAAGTAAATTTCCTTTTTGGAAAGATGCAGACGACTTTAATTGGCGGTAGATAATTTTATACTATCTGCTTTATTACTATTGCGAATCATCTCTTTTACTACCTGCATTTTTCTATCAACATTTTTTCTTACTCCTTCTACAGTAGGCGGAATATAAATATCAGGCATTACCCCTCTGCCATTTTTGGGAACATGATTGTATTGAACTATTTTAAATAAAGGTAGTCGAACCCTTAATTTAGTGATTGGTAAAGTAATATCAGGAATCATTATTCCACTATTGCCGTGCCAACCACCTCCTGTTTCTTCTCCAATCAGTTGTACATTTTGCTGTCCCTTTACTGCACTACAAAAAAGAGTCGATGCTGAAAATGTCGGACCATTGGTTAATACATAGACCTGGCCATTAAAATGGAAGTTCGATTTAGGGTGATACAAATGTCTTTCCCAATATCCAAAATGATAGTTGCCATCCGAGTGTTTCCTAGTTAACAATAAAAGAGTAAGGTTATTGAGCAGTCGCTCCTTTATATAAGTAGAGAAAGGGGAAAGGTTTTTTGCAACTGCATAGGCAGTGTCTGCCACTTTAAATTCGGTGTGCCGAATATATTTTAACAGTTGTACATAAATTGGCACATCGCCGCCGCCATTACTTCGCAAATCAATAATTAGGTGCGCGATATTTTGTTGGCGTATTTTTTTAAAAGATTGTTTAATAAATGAACGTAAGTGGAGTGATTCTCCATTTGAAAAAGTATTTAATACAATGGTTGCTGTATTTAAAGTCGTATCTATTATTAGCGAACGTGCCGATTCTACGCTTTCTTTTTTTATTTTTTTTCTAGATGGCTTTTCAGGCTGAATCATTCGCTGGCGCCTCCATGCTGTATCAGCAAGAGGATTGTACATGGGTATGAAAGCTATTTTTTGATTGCCTTTACTATCAATATAGCCGACACTGTAATTATTGTATATGCCAAAAATATAACGGTGATATAAAGGAAAATTACTGCTAAGACGTACATAATTTACATTGTCTGAATATCCATCTAATGGTAAGTATTGCATCATGTGAGAAATGAGCTCCTTATTGCTAATCCCATTCACAGAAGTTATTATAGTTCCTCTTTTAAAGAGACTGTCTTTTCGATTAAGGTTGCCCGTTACTACCATGGTGTCTCCCCAAATTTTTAAAAACAATGGAAAAGAAGGTACTCTTTTCCCTCTCATACTTTTATTCCAACCTTTACTCATAGAAAAACTAGTATGGCCACAATGAATTTTATTGGTGAGCGGAGCTAATACTTTCCAGCCAAACTGAAGCTCAGTCATGGAATCAGAAATGACATGATAGATGCTGTCAAAATAATAATTCATACTGTCTTTGGAGGTATACCAATAAAGCGCAGGATGTTTTTTTTCTAAAATATTTCTTAGTAGTGTATAGTCCTGCTGGAGTTGTTCTTTGGAAAATTTTTTGCTGGGGTCAACATTTTTAGTGGTGAAACAGCCTGTGAATAGGAGCAAACAAATGATACACAGTAAGAAATTTTCTTTTTGCATGAATGGTAATGAAAAATAATTAGCGCTTAAGGTGATTCCATCCCTGAGCAACTAATGCATGTTTATTTCCTCCTCGAGTTAATATATGAGTCCCTTCCTCTGCTTCAGTCATGTAACCGATTACACTTATTTGTTCGTTCAATAAAATTTTATCATAATCACTTTGTGATAAGGTAAACAGCAACTCATAATCTTCTCCGCCACTTAATGCACATGCGGTAGGATCTAATTCAAGTTTGTAGGCAAATTGACGAGCCTCTTCATGCACCGGTATTTTATCTTCGTAAATTATACAACCAAGATTGCTTTGCTTACAAATATGAAGTGTTTCACTACTAAGACCATCGCTTACATCAATCATTGAAGTAGGAGTGATTTCACTGGTTGCAAAAAACTCAATGATATCTTTTCTTGCTTCTGGTTTCAATAACTTTCCTACTATATAAGCTTGATCTTCTAGATCAGGCTGAGAGCCTGTCTCTGCAAAAATTCTTTTTTCCCTCTCCAAAATAGTAAGTCCTAAAAATGCACCTCCTAAAAAACCACTTACACATAAAAGATCTCCTTTTTGAGCAGTGCTTCTTTTTACATATTTATCAGGAGCTACTTCACCAATAGCAGTAATTGAAATAACAAATCCTTTTTGAGAAGAGGTGGTGTCACCGCCTACTAAATCAACTTCATATTTTTCGCAAGCTGCATACACTCCTTCGTAAAACTCATCCATTGCCTCCAAACTAAAACGATTACTAAATGCAATGCTTAAGGTAACATGCGTTGGCAATGCATTCATAGCGTATATATCACTCAAATTAGCTACTACACTTTTATATCCTAGATGTTTTAGAGGAGTATACATTAAATCAAAATGAATTCCTTCTACCAACATGTCGGTAGTTATAACTGTTTGTTTTCCAAAATGATCAATCACAGCAGCATCATCACCTACACTCAATATAGTTGAGGCAAGTTTTGTTTCATTGTTTTGGGTTAGATGATCGATAAGGCCAAACTCTCCAAGAGAAGATATTTCAGTGCGCTCGTTACTCATTGATAAAAATATTTTTAAATACGCTAAATGATCAATACAAATTTACTCTACGAAAAATTAGTTACTTACTTACAACAAATCTTTTGCTATCCCATTCTGACGGATTATTAATTAACTCCAACATTTCATCATGTATTTTTCCATTGGTAGCTAATAATTGTGGTTGATAAACTGAGTAGTGATTCCCTTTAAAGTCGGTTACCTTTCCTCCGGCTTCTTCAACCATTAAAAATCCTGCTGCACTATCCCATGCTTGTAAGATATGTTCATAAAAACCATCAAATCGACCTGCTGCCACCCAGCATAAATCTAACGCTGCACTTCCTATTCTTCTAAGTGCAACGCCTCTTCTAATTAAAGTGTTAAATACTTCCAAGCCTCCATTAGGTGAATTTACATAGGTATAAGGAAATCCAGTAGCAAGGCAACTATCCATCACGGCTGATTTATTACCTACCTGAATAGGCTTATCATTTAGAGTTGCACCTTTACCTTTTTCAGCGAAAAAAAACTCGTTCATATTTGGATTGTAAACAGCTCCCATAATGATGGTGCCGTTATGCTCTAACCCAATGCTAATACAGCAAAGGGGAATTCCATTAGCAAAATTCACTGTGCCGTCAATAGGATCAATAATCCATTTGTATTCACTATCCATTTTGATTTCACCAGATTCTTCGCTTAAAATGAAATGGTCGGGAAAATCTTTTCTGATAACTTCAAAAATTGCTTTTTCAGAAGCATGGTCTGCCTCTGTTACTGGATTATTAATTCCTTCTTTATTAGTGATTTTAAAACTGCCATTAAAAAATCGCTGTAATTCACTTGCACCCGCTTCGGTTGCTTTTATTAACGTGTTTTTAATCATAATACAAAGATAAGCTAAGCGCTATTGTATTTATTTTTTTATGCCTTTTATATGGGGCCAACAAATTGAAGTTTATTTTTTAGGCTTCTTTTCAAGCTGCTGTTGAAGCCTAAACTTAACCATTTTGCTAATTAGTGAAAGTGGAATAGCCTTTCCAATAGGAAACTGAATAGCGCCTTTAGACGTTACATAATTTGACAATTCTGAAGAAAAATGAATAATTACAGATGCCGTTGGATAGAATCCGATATGATTTTTATAGGCTCCGAAATGAACCAGATTACCGCTGTAAGTAAAAGTGGGCATCCCATATTTAATAGCCTCTTCGGCATCGGGAGCTGCTTTCTGTATTGCTATCCTTAGCCTTGTTAAAATTACTTGTGTTGATGCAGGAAAACCAGCAATATATTCATCGATATTTTTTGCTTGATTCATATTTGATATTAAAACTTTTTTGGACGTTTGAAGTCACAGTAGTTAACAATATTTTACTACAATACTATTTAAGTTGGTTGCCTAATAATTCTTTTACACTTGTCTCCCATTCAGATTTTAAGATGCTTAATACAATGCTATCTCTTCTAGTCCCATCAGCCCGAATTCCATTGCTTCTCAAAATACCTTCAGTTTTACACCCGATACTTTTCATTGCGTAGATACTTCTTTCATTTTGGGCGTCTGCCCTAAATTCAACTCGCTGCATTCCTAATTTTTCAAATGCAAAAGTTAATAATAAAAACTTGCAATGTTTATTTAGACCTGTTCCTTGAAACTTTTTCCCATACCAAGTAAACCCAATTTGTAAAGATTGGTTATTGGGCTGAATATCATAAAACCTAGTGCTGCCGGCGTATTGATTAGTTTGTTTATCAAAAACAATAAAAGGATATTCCTTTTCTGATGATCTACCTTCTACTGCAAGTTGTATATAATTATGTAGCCCTTGTTCTCCAATTGCTTGAACCATAGAATAGTTCCATAGCGCTGGCTCATGAATTGAATAGGAAAGTAAATTTTTTAGGTCTCCCGCTATCAACGGCCTTAGAATTACTCTTTCATTTTCAAGAATATAATTTTCATTGAATTGTAAATTCATATTTGTCAGTCTTGTTGCCCGGTTTTTTATTAAACAACCCTTTTCATTTTATATATTAAAACTACGAATTTAATAAAACATGAATGCACTTGAATTTTTAAAATGATTGTATAAAAAAAATAATTTTTAGTAGTATAATAAAATTAATTCTCAATTTTTGTTCAAAGCTGCGTTCTGAAACTCGCCAATTATTTTGTTACCCTTTAATTTTTAAAAAATTAAGGAAAGCCATTATAAAAAAAGCCATCCCTTTCGGAATGGCTTGTATTTACTAACCCATAATAAATTATCTCTTATACCGCCATGGTCTCGGCTATCTTAGCCCTGATCTTCACCTCAATTTCTTTCGCCATTTCTGGATTGTCAAGCAACAATTGTTTAACGGAATCTCTTCCCTGTCCTAGTTTATTGCTATCGTAACTAAACCAGCTGCCGCTTTTTTGAACAATGCCCAGCTCTACACCCATGTCAATAATTTCTCCAGTCTTAGAAATACCTTCTCCAAAAATGATATCAAATTCAGCTTGACGGAAAGGTGGTGCTACTTTATTTTTTACAATTTTCACTTTTACACGATTTCCTATTGCTTCGTCTCCATCTTTAATTTGTGCCATTCTACGAATATCCAATCTTACCGAAGCATAAAATTTCAATGCGTTTCCACCCGTAGTTGTTTCTGGATTACCAAACATAACGCCGATTTTTTCTCTCAGCTGATTGATAAAAATGCAACAGCAATTCGTTTTAGAAATGGTGGCCGTCAGCTTTCGAAGCGCTTGGCTCATTAGTCTTGCATGCAAGCCCATTTTGCTATCCCCCATTTCACCTTCCAGCTCACTCTTTGGAACCAAGGCTGCTACCGAATCAATTACCACTACATCTACAGCACCCGATAAGATTAAGCGATCCGCAATTTCCAAGGCTTGCTCTCCATAATCCGGTTGAGAAATAAGCAGGTTGTCAATATCAACCCCTAATTTTTGCGCATAAGCACTATCAAAAGCATGTTCAGCATCTATAAATGCACACATGCCTCCCTTTTTTTGTGATTCTGCTATTACATGCGTCGCTATCGTTGTTTTTCCACTGCTCTCTGGACCATAAATTTCAATTACTCTTCCTTTTGGCAAACCGCCAATTCCTAATGCCACATCTAATCCTAGTGATCCAGTTGAAATTACCTCTTGCTCCACATGTGGCTTATCGCCCATTATCATTACAGATCCTTTGCCAAAATCTTTATCGATTTTGTCCATTGTTAACTTTAGGGCCTTCAATTTTTCTGCGTTACTCATTGTTTTAGTTTTTTTAAAGTGATGTATCTGGTTATCGTTGTAAATATAAACTCCGACACAAAGATAAATCTTTTCTTTTATTAACACTAATTTTTTTAGTATTTTTTTAGTAAAAAATTTAGCTAAGCCCTTTTTTAAGTAAAAACCCTATTCCAAAAAGCTGGAATAGGGTATAAAATAGGATGAGAAAATTGCCTTTATTTTTTAAAACTTTAGGGTAAAAGGATAAAAACGGGCAAAAATTATAGCATTGTTACGTTCTAAGCAACTTCTTCTTTAAATTGGATACTGCAAATTGACGAAAGTTTATTAGATAAAACAATACCGCAAAGTGTTACTTTTTAGTTACTTATCTAAGCTTTCACCCCTCTTTATTTGATTTTATGAACCAAAACCCTCTCGTATATAATTTTTTATATATTTAACTGGGTATATCCAATTATTCTAGTCCGTTTCTAAAGTAGATAAAAAACTTACCAGGTCTCTAATCTCTTTTTTAGTAAGGAAATTTTTAACCTCCAACATACTTGAAGCTGCATTTTCTCTTTTTATGATATCTTTTTTAGCAATCACTTGCTTCGGATTATTGCCAGATTTTATATTGATACTAGAATTGTTTTCACTTTCCATTATACCTGAAACCGATTGTCCATTTTTAAGGGTGAGATTAACAACACCATACCCTGGAGCCAAACGCGCACTTGGATTAATTAAAGATTCAAGTATCAATTGTCTAGAAAGTCTTTTAGCAACTCCATTCAATCGAGGTCCCGCATTACCGCCTTTATCGTCGTATGCATGACATTTTATACACTGCGTTGTTTCACCCTTAAAAAAGAGTCGCTTTCCTTTATCAGCATCTCCACCATATAAGGCTCCCGCATAGGCGGCTAATAAAGCGTCTTTCGATAATTTGTCGCTGGCTATTTTATATCTTGAAATTAATTCAGGAGAACGACTGCTGTCAATAGCCTCTGATAATTCTAATAAAATATCTGGAGGAAGTTGATTCGTTTCCATCTGATGAAGCAATGATTCAAAAACTAAACGAGTATTTTGAATAGGTAATTTTCCAAGCGTCAGCAATGACTCCTGTCTTTCTTCCATCGTCTTTGTTTTAATTACTTCCGAAAGCAATGAAACCATTAAGTCTTGTGAGATATTCATTTTTTTCAAAAATCCAATGCCTGCTACTCTTACCATTTTATCCTTATCTGCAGTTGCCATTTTAATAGCATCGCTTATTCTTGCATCCTGCATGGAAGCAATTGCTCTTAATGCCTCTACCCTTACGGTTGCAGACGTATCTTTTTTAAGCATTTCCATCAAAGTATTGGCGCCTTCCTTAATAGATAGTTTGCTGATGGCTTTGATGGCACTTGCTCTAACAACAAATTCTTTGCTTTTTAATAATTGAATTATTGATGAACCTACTTTATTTTTTAATGCTAATGAGTCTCTTTGAATTACGCCTCTATATCTTCCGTCCACCCTGTCTAATACGGATGGCTTTGACCAAGTGCTGATGGTTTCGATTGATTCTGCCTTCATTTTATCAGGATTATTTTCTTTCAAAGAATAGTCAATCAAATTTTGAAGTGCTTGCTCATTTCCTACTCGAAGATTCGCATTGATTGCTCTTCTTATTAATGCCTCATTAGTAAATTGAGTTTTAGTAAGTAAATTTCCTAGAGCAGGCAACGCATCTTTAATTGAAAGGTCGTCATTGATAGCGCGCGCAGTT
Organism: Chitinophagaceae bacterium; assembly: GCA_947380605.1. Taxonomy (GTDB): domain Bacteria; phylum Bacteroidota; class Bacteroidia; order Chitinophagales; family Chitinophagaceae; genus Ferruginibacter. The sequence continues at coordinate 5,525 of CANCRO010000018.1, read as the reverse complement.
TCGGTTACCACAAACTCATCTGCATCATTTAAAAAAATGGCAATGGCTGGGCTGCCCATTCTTCTTAAAGCTACCACTCCTGCAATGCGTAATGCGCGAGATTTGTCTTTTGATAACGCAACTATTGGGGCTGATTTTCCTATTCTTGCTAATGCTAAACATCCTGCATGACGCAAATAAGCATCTTGCTCATTATTATCTCTTAGCATGTCTATAATTGATTCTATGGCTGGTTCATACGCAATTCTTCCTAATGCTTCTGCAGCAAAAAAGCGAGCTCTGCTACTAGAGTCTTTTAATAAAGGAATTAGGTATTTTCCCGCATCACCCAATCGGGTGTCGCCAATCCATTTAGCAGCTTGGGCCCTAATCTCTGCGTCACGATCTTTCAGCAATGGAAATAAAAGCTTACCCCATTTCTTATCCTTTCGCGAAAGTTGACTAACGCCCCAGATGGAATGAATCTTGGCAAATTGATTACTATTTTCATTCAATACTTTTTCAAATATCGAAGCGCCTTCGGCTCCATGATTCACTAATTCAAATTGCGCTTTCAATCTAACCCTCATATCTGCATTCATCAATAAGGCCTTCAACTGTTGCAAAGAATATTTAGTAATATCAGCTGCTAATAACATTTTAGTTTGAGCCCTTTCAGCCATTGCTGATCCTTTAATATCGTCCATCTTCCAAATACGCCCATAACTAGTAGCATCCCATCCATCAATCCAATCGGCTATGTAAAGCGCTCCATCTGGACCAAAATCAAGACCGGTAGGTAGAATGCCGCCCACTACTTTTTTATTTTCTCCTAGTTCAAAACCTGCACCATGAGGATTTAATTTGAAAGAATACACACCAGATTTGGCAGGATTACCAACAAACTTTGCTACAAAAAATGTATTCTTATATGCAGGCGATAAAGCTGTTCCAGGATTATACACTACTCCTGCAGGCCCGCTTTCAAAATTCTCAATACAAGGAATTATATAAGCCGCTTGTCCTTCAAATCGAGGCATCCACATTTTTTCATCCATCCATACTTTATACCCGTTATTGTCTTTGTCTCTATATTTACCATATTGCCAATTGCTTCTCCAACCAGCATCTGAACCATTAACAATATAGACCAGCCTTTCTTTTTCGCCTGCGTGGTCTCCATCATTGTCCTCGCTAATCAAATTGGCATATTCATCAAAGGCAAACTCATGTGTATTGCGAAGTCCAGCTGCAAAAATTTCAAAATCACTTCCGTCTGGATTAGCTCTTGCAATGACACCACTATTTGGATAGGCCCATTTTTTTCCTGTCTTATCTACTCCATTAAAACCTATATCACCAATCTGCCAATAGATTCTACCGTCTGGACCCATTTCTACTCCTGACATTCCATGTCCACCAAATCCTATATGAACTCCATAACCGCTTGAAATGGATGTTTTTTCATCCGCTATTCCATCTCCATTGGTATCTTTCATTCTCCATAAATCAGGCGCTACGCCTACATAAAGATCCTTTCCATTAATTAATACTCCTCCCGCAACATCCGTTACCTCATCATGAAAATCATCCACTACCAACTGCGTCTTTTCAGCAACGCCATCTCCGTTCACATCTTCCATACGATACACTTTTTCTTTTTCCACCAACATGTCTCTCCAATCATGAGAGCTGTCTTTATTCATATCCTTCAACCACTTATTTTTATCGCTATTTTCTGGCGACAAGGTTTTATGAAGAAAGGCTCTCTTGTCATCAATCGTTTCAAGTTGAATGGAACCTATTTCCCAATCGTGGTGCGCGCGAATATCAAACTCGGAATTTTTTTGACGATCGGTGGTGGTATAATACAATTTCCCTTCGTCGTCAATATCAATAGCAATAGGAGAAATAACTAATGAATCCACTCCCCATATACTCAGAGACAATCCTTCGGCCAGCTCAGGCTTTACTTGAGACTCTATAGTCCTTGCCAGTCCTACAACAGCGGCAGAGTCCATCTGTTTAATACGAAGGTTTTTAGCTGATTGCTTACAACTAAACAATGTAGCGGTTGCTAGTAAAATAATTAACAAATTAAAAACCAGTTGGCTTCTTTTCTGAATGGTACTTTCTTTTTTCATAATAGCAATAGTATAGAAATTCAATAAAAATGTAAGTGACAACAACAAACTGTAGCGTAAAAAATGATGTATAAATAAAAAAACTACTTGTAAATTTTACAATTGTTCTTTTTATAGGCTACTATTATTTCTTCAATAATAATCTATCTCCACCAACTGCTAATATATAATTGTTTACTGGTTTTTTAAATTATTGATAGTAGTTCTTCCTAAATTAAAATTGATAGCCCGCGCGCTCCTGGTTTTCACTATTCAAAAAAGAAGCGATAAATATTTCCCCACATCATTCCACTCCAATAAAGCTATTCGTACCTTTGCTCTATGGCGAATTATTTAGACGAACTGAACGAGCCGCAGCGGGAAGCTGTATTACATAAGGATGGGCCAATAATGATTATTGCGGGAGCAGGAAGTGGCAAAACAAAAGTGCTCACTACTCGAATTGCTCACCTAATGGGGTTTCACCAAGTAGATGCTTTTCATATTCTGGCACTCACATTTACCAATAAGGCTGCCAAGGAAATGAAAGAAAGAATTGAACGAACGCTTGGTAATTCGGAGGCACGGAATTTATACATCGGAACTTTTCACAGTGTATTTGCAAGAATTTTACGCGGCGAAGCTAATAAAATTGGTTACCCCAACAACTTCACTATTTATGACACAGATGATGCGAAAAGCGTTATTAAAACTGTGATTAAAGAATTGGATTTAGATGATAAACATTATAAACCTAATACCGTCTATAATAGAATATCGTCTGCAAAAAATAGTCTCGTAAGTCCAGACGAATATCAGAATGATTGGGGCACTCAACAGGAAGATTCAAGAGCCAATCGACCGATGATTGGTAAAATTTATGATGCTTATAACAAACGTTGTTTTAAGAATGGTGCGATGGATTTTGATGACCTGCTTTTTAAAATGTATCTACTACTTAAGAATCATCCAGATGCACTCATCAAATACCAAAAGAAATTTAAATACATTTTAATTGATGAGTATCAAGATACCAACACCTCTCAATACGAAATCATCAAATTGCTAGGTGCTATGCACGAAAACATTTGTGTAGTAGGAGATGATGCCCAAAGTATTTATAGTTTCCGAGGGGCTACCATTGAAAATATTCTTCAGTTTGAGAAAGATTATGATGATGTGAAAGTAGTAAAGCTGGAACAGAATTATAGAAGTACTAAAAGTATATTAAGTGTTGCGAATGAAATTATTGGTAACAATAAAAATCAATTGCCTAAAAAACTTTGGACGGATAAAGGAGAGGGTGATAAAATAAAATTAGTTCGTACTGCTACAGACAATGAAGAAGGCAAATACGTGGCTGATACAATTCAAGAAGAAAAATTGCGCAATCATTTTTTCAATCATGAGTTTGCTATTTTATATCGTACCAATGCCCAGAGTAGAAGCTATGAAGAAAGTCTTCGCCGAATGAATATCGCTTATCGTATTTATGGTGGCCTTTCTTTTTATCAACGAAAAGAAATAAAGGATTATATAGCTTACCTGAGATTAGTGGTAAATCCCAATGATGAAGAATCTTTAAAAAGAATTATTAATTACCCTACCAGAGGAATTGGAAAAACCACCATGGACAGAGCTGTCCTTACTGCCAATGAGAATAATATTACTTTATGGCAAGTGCTTGAAAACGCTCGGTCTTATGGTTTTAAATCCGGCACTTTAGACGCGATTAGCGAGTTTGTGTTGATGATAAAAATGTTTCAAAGTGAGCTCGATAAAAAAAATGCCTATGACCTAGCTGTCATTGTTGGTAAAAGCACACAAATTGTGAAAGAGCTTTTCAACGATAAAACTACAGAAGGATTGGCAAGATATGAGAACGTTCAAGAGTTGCTAAACTCTATTAAAGAGTTTATTGAAACCCCGATGAATGAGGAAGATGGTGAGGTGGGCGACAAGAGCCTTGGAACTTACTTACAACAAATTACTTTATTAACCGATGCCGATAACGATAAAGAAGATGCAGATAGTGTTAAGTTAATGACCATACATGCTGCAAAAGGATTAGAGTTCAGCTGTGTGTTTGTCGGTGGATTAGAAGAAACACTATTCCCTAGCGGAATGAGTATTAATACGCGTGAAGAATTAGAAGAAGAAAGAAGATTGTTTTATGTTGCCATTACCAGAGCCAAGAAAAAGCTTTGGTTAACCTATGCGAATGCGCGCTACCGTTTTGGACAGCTACAACAAAATGAGCCTAGCCGATTTATAGACGAGATGCCGGCGGAATATATTGATAAAAGTTTTGCAGGGGGTGGTATTCGCAATCAAGGTGGACATAGCAATAATTGGGGAGGTAGTGCATTTGACCGAAATGGAGCCGGCGGCAGCAGCTATAAATCTAGTCCACCGCCTGCGAAAAAAGAGGAAAAATCAAGGCCGGCCTATTTAATTCCTACCAAACCTACTACTAAAGAGCATACGCCTTCAGCAGACTTTATGCCTAGTGATACGAGCAATTTACAAGCTGGCCAAAAAGTAGAGCATCAGAAATTTGGCTTTGGAGAAGTCTTAAAAATGGAAGGTGCTGCGCATAATCCAATTGCAACGGTATTATTTGAGCTAAATGGAGAAAAAAAGATCATGCTCAATTATGCTAAACTAAGAATTCTCGAATAAGCGACTACTCTAGTTAATAATCGCCTAGGTAGCTTTCGGTAGGCATGTGTTTTCGAAATAAGAAATTATTAGGGACTAAAGGGGGGCAAAAAGTGCAGATATTCCTTTGTTATCGCTTTGTTGTTACCTTTGTATTGAATTTATTAAATGTACTAATATGATAAAGACAGGCAATCCGGTGATCAGTATTTATACGGAGATGACTCCTAATCCGGAGACGATGAAGTTTGTTGCCAACAAATTACTCTATCCAGGCAAAAGCATCGACTTCCAGGATGAGACCAGTGCAAGCCCTTCGCCATTAGCGCAGGAGTTGTTCACTTTCCCTTTTATTAAATCTGTTTTTATAGCCAGTAATTTTATTACACTCACTAAAACTACCGGCACAGATGATTGGCAGGATGTAATTCCTACCATTAAATTATTTTTGAAAGAGTACCTTGAAGAGGGAAAGGCTGTAGTGAATGATGAAGCGGTTGCCTCTATGAAACAAGAAAGCAGTAATGAAGTAAGTGCAGATGATGATGATGTAGTAAAACGGATTAAAGAATTATTAGAAAATTATGTTAAGCCTGCCGTTGAAATGGATGGCGGTGCTATACAATTTAAAAGCTACGAAGAAGGTCGTGTCAATTTAATGTTACAAGGAAGTTGCAGTGGTTGTCCCTCTTCAATGATTACACTGAAAGCAGGTATTGAAGGAATGATGAAAAGAATGATTCCTGAAGTAAAAGAAGTAGT
>CANCRO010000017.1 GCA_947380605.1 Chitinophagaceae bacterium | reverse complement strand
CTTCCTGGATTTCCTGCCGTAAGCATCTCCTGAACATTGGCGACGCTTCCATTGTGAAACAAATTGGAGCGGATACTGATATTACGTAAAGAACCCGATTTGAAATTACCTCGATTATTAATGCCTAAGTCATTCGCATCATCCAATCCGAATGGAGCACTCGGACTGCTGGTAATAAACATCGGTGGAGTATGGCAACTTGCACAGGTTCTATTTGCAGGGACTGTTAAGAACAACTGTTCACCTGCTGCTTCAGCAGCAGTAAAAGTTTCTAAACCCTGTTTTACTCGATCATATTTTGACTGATAGGTAACGATACTTCTTTCAAATTGAGACAACGCTTTGGCTATGAGAACAGAGTCAATCAAGCTAGTGCCAAAAGCCTTTTGAAACAATGAAGGATAATAAGTCAAGGATTTAACCTTCGCTTCTAATAGCTCCAAGGTCATATCCATTTCTACATGATTTTGTATGGGTTGAAGGGCTTGCTTTTCAATAGAAGCAGCTCGCTCATCCCAAAACATTTTTCCCGATTTATAGAAACGCATATTTAATAGCGCCATCGAATGTCTAGTGGTAGCACCTCCATCTAAGCCTCTACTTAAAACAACAGAATCACTAAAAGAATTTTTCTGCTGGTGACAACTACTACAGCTAGTAGTTCCATTTCTACTTAATTGTTTATCGTAAAATAATATTCTTCCCAAGTTGGCTCCCTCATTGGTGATTGGATTGGTAGCCGGTGTATTATCTGAAGTAGCTAAAGCTGCTTGTATATGTGCAGGATAGGTATCCAAATAATTATAGGTGGTAAATGTCATTACAGGTGTTTCAGTAGTTACTGGTTTAGTAGAAACAATCAGACTGTCATTTTTTGTACAGAACTGAAACAGCATAACCAGAAGTAACAAGGATGATAGCGTGACTGTTTTTTTCATTGAGTAAAATTTTTAGGTGTATAAAAATTACTGACAAGCCTATGACTAGTGTTTCGGTAAGAGGTTTAATTTGTCTATATAAAAAAGCATCTACCAATTGATTCATTCACATTTATTTAACCTTTCCCTTCATTTTTTTGACCATTTCTATTTACTATAATTATATTTGCCGCTGAATGGGACAAAAAAAATTACAACGTTTTGCAGACATTAAAACCTTTTCCAACGTATTAGAATATCCAGAGGGGATGAAAGGAAAATGGAATTCATTTTTTAAAAATGATCACCCCATTGTATTGGAATTGGCTTGCGGTAGAGGAGAATATACCGTTGGGCTATCTGCAATTTTTAAAGATAAAAATTTTATAGGAGTAGATGTCAAAGGAAATAGAATGTACATTGGAGCAAAAAAATGTCTTGATGCCAATGTGAGCAATGCCGCCTTTCTGCGAACACAAATTACCCTGCTTAGTAATTATTTTAACGCATCAGAAGTAGATGAAATATGGATTACCTTTCCTGATCCGCAGTTAAGAACTTCTAAATCAAAAAAGAGATTAACCCATCCAGTTTTTCTTCGTCTCTACCAGCAGCTACTGCAGCCTAAGGGTTGTATCCATTTAAAAACAGATTCTCCTAAACTATATGCATTTACTAAAAAGGTAATTGAGTTGTACGATCTAGTGCTGGTAGAAGATTGCAATGATGTGTACGCTAGTAACCCCAGTGAGTCACTCAAAATTAAAACCCATTACGAAGCCTTAGACATTGCAGGTAGTAATAAAATTTTTTATCTCAAATTTCAATTACCATCAGTCATACCTGATGCAGATGAACAGTTGCAATTACTATTAAAAGAAACAGAAAATCAATAACCACTCATAACAATATGGACAATTTAGTAGAGGGAGAAGATTTTTATTACAACAAAGACGGTTATGTAGTGCTAACTGAAAAATATCATTTGCAAAGAGGTAGCTGTTGTGGTAATAGATGTAAGCATTGTCCCTATGCATACTGCAACGTTCCCGAAAATCTTATAAAAGATTTTCGGGACGATAAAGCCAACAATAATTTGTAATTAATGCCAAAGAAAAAGTCTTCCGCCAATGATTTGCCTTCCCGACCAAAAGAGTATTCTTTTTTTAAGGATGTGCACGAGATAGTAAGGCAAATTCCAAAAGGTAGGGTAAGTTCTTATGGTGCGATTGCACGTTACTTAGGAACTGGCCTTTCAGCAAGAATGGTTGGCTGGGCAATGAATGCTGCCCACCAAGTTCAACCTCCAGTTCCCGCTCACAGGGTTGTCAACAGAAATGGTATGTTGACAGGCAAAGCTCATTTTTCTCCCCCCTCTTTGATGGAGGCCCTTTTAAAAAAGGAAAAGATAATAGTAAAAGAAGATAAAATCCTTGGCTTTGATGAATTATTTTGGGATCCGGCAATCGAATTAACCTTATAATCTACAATAGAAATTTGCTGAAAGGTAACACCACGCTAGTGCTTATGCACATAAATGCTCAAATGTAAATTTTGCACTTACTTTTGCCTGTAGGAATCAATTTCGATCAATCAAGAATTTATGGCAACAGAATCTATAATGGGTAAGATTACCTTTATCAATCATGATAAGGAATATGCTACCATCGAGTACATGCTCAACGGCAAAAAAAAATCGATTACTGGAAATATCAGTGAGAAAGAGCAATTGAAATTAAAGGCAGAAAAGATCATTAAAAGAATTCATCACTTTCATGTAGGTGATGAAGTGAGTTTTGTAATCAATTTATCTGCTAGAGGCGATAAAATGATTGCCGACTGTATGGAATTCAAATTCAATAATGCACTTGACAATTTAATCAATAAATCTGCCATTGAAAACAGATTTGTAGGCTATCTCAAAAAAGTAGAAGAAGAATATTTTGTAAAAGAAACCGGTAGCTATATTTTCTTTCCACTCAAATTATCTCCATGGGAAAGAAAACCGGTAGACAGCAATTTAAACGAGCCTTATTTTTTTAAGCTTGAAAATACAGATAGGCCTGATAAGGCTACTGCGGCTCCTTATAAATCAATATTCATTCATGAGTATGTAACCGCACAAAAATATGTAGCGAGTAAAACACCCGTGGAAGCAACTGTTTTTAAAATTACTCCTCACGGAATTTTCGTAAATATTTTAGGAAATAAAATACAAGCCAAACTGACGATTGCTAAAAATGAAAACACAGCCCCTATACCTGAAGTAAAAGTGGGCGATACAATTCAAGTCATTATAACTTATCTAGGTAGTTCAAAAATTATTATTGAAAGGGCATAAATTTTCAAATAATAATACAGATAAGATTTAGCTGTAATAAGGGCTAATCATATAATAAACAATTACCCCGGTAATAGCTACATAAAACCATACTGGCCAAGTAATCCTAGTCAACTTTTTATGTTGCTCATACTCCCCTGTTAACGCACGGTAAGCAGTAAATAATATAAAAGGTAAAATGATTGCAGCTAAAGGAATATGTGTTATCAAAATGATGTAATACAGCATTCTTAAGCCTCCCGCTTGCATTACCTCCGCATCATCCACTACTCCATCATGATTCATATCGCCGTATTTAGTTTCTCCAGCCAATAAATGATGTCCTATATAACTTAAAAGAAATAATACCGATAACACCATGGCGGTAATCATAATCATTTTATGCAAAGAATATTTCTTTTGCTTGATGGTAATCAAACCTACCACCAATAAAATAGCCACTACCGAATTAATTACTGCATTGGCCTTTGCAAATAAATGGGCATTAAAGCCAAGATCAATAGTTAACTTATATTTTGATAAAAATGCAACCGCTACAAAAACGATGATGGAAACAGTCCAGATTAATAATTTGGCTTTTTGGTCATTTTTTTCAATGGAAGGTTGTAACATATATTTATTTTAGATTTTCAGGCAATAAAGTCATTAGCCAAAAAGTTCATTTAAAAATTCTTTAAAGGTTCTTTTTTTTCTTTTTTCCAACATCAACAAAGGAATATCTCTTACTAGCTTAGCCTGCTTAATGGTATCGAATCCATTATACCATCCTCTTACCACTCTATCTCTATCTAATAAGAAAAAATGTTCTGTATGAGGAAAGGCCGTATCAGCGCCTACGTCAGCTATATTGGCTTTAAGTTCATGTATGGCAAAATCATAGATACTTTTTTTATCGCCCGTTACAAACCACCAGCTATCATGATTAGAGGTAAACTGATTGGCAAATTTTCTTAATTGTGGTACAGAATCGTGAATAGGGTCAATGCTAACAGAGATAAATTGCACGATACTATCCTTGCTATTGACAAAGGAATTTTGAAGTCGCTTCATACTTTTTGCCATACTTGGACAAATAGTAGGGCACCTTGAAAAGAAGAAGTCGATCACCAAAATTTTACCCTTCAAAGAATCTAGCGTAACGGTTTTTCCCAATTGATTAGTGAAAGTCATGTTGGACGCCTTATGCCAAATGGTATCCGTAGAAATTTTTCCGTTTTTTTCAGTTACGATTACGCTATCATAAAAATAACGTCGGGGCATATTGACCGCCTTGTCACTATAGTATTTTACTAAATAGTAACCCGTAAGCGGAAAAAAAAACGCCAATAACAATCCCAATAAGGCCCTTCTGTTCATAATTATTTTACTTGAGTTGAACTAACAAAAAACCATCGTTCCTATACACTGGACGATGGTTTTAAAAATATTTAATTCAAAAATTTAATCTTTAGCTCCATGTTCCTTTGCAGCAGGGGCTACATTTTCAATCTTAACCTCTGTGCGGTTGTAACGATTACGTAAATTTTTCCAGCTATCTCCATCCCAAAGGAAGGCAGCGATAAACCAGATGAATAAACTAAGCGGTACGATGATCGTCATAATTAAATTTCTAACCTCATCCCCTAAATGCATAAAAATTGAAACAATATAATAAGCTTTTGCTAGGGTCAAAATACACACCATCCCTTTAAAAGCAAGTACTAAGGTATGATTGGGATTTTCACCTTTATGAATATTATAAATCAACAAACCCAATATAAGTTCAACAATTGTTAAGGCAGAAAGAAGCCAAAATGTTTTCCATATTTTTTTAGTGCCACCGGAGTGATCAGGTTGAAAAGTAATTTCCGGAGATGAAGCGTGTGCTGACATAATTCGTTTATTGGTTAATCAAATAATTCGTTGAATGTTACTTATTATATTAGATAAAAACAAAGGAATACAAATACCCAAACTAGATCCACAAAATGCCAATATAGTCCAGCTTTTTCAATCATTTCATAATGACCGCGTTGATCAAAGTGACCAAGTTTTGTTTTAATGTACATCACTATATTAATGATCACACCAGAAAATACATGGAAGCCATGGAAACCAGTAATGCCAAAGAAATATCCCCCAAATGCAATTGGTCCAGTTTGACTAGCATGCAAATCAGCTGATTCAATGAATTTAATCAATTCCGCATTTGACATAGCTGCTACATTATGAACTTCAGTTCCATGGTGGAGAGAAGCGGCAATAGCTGCCAATTGTGTTTGAGGCGTATTTTGTAAAGCCGCGGCCACTGCTTCATGAGATAATGCAGGTCCCCAAGGATTAGCTTTAACCGTAGTAGGTAAAATAGATAAAGTGCCATCATTAAGCAATGCTACATGTTCGCCAGTCAATAAATGCGTCCACTCCCAAGCCTGACAGCTTAAGAAGGCGATACCTCCAATGATCGTAAGTATCATGTATTTTTCAACCCCCTTGCGATTCATGTTATGTCCTTCATGAACAGCCAATACCATCGTAACTGAACTGGCGATCAAAATGAAAGTCATTAAACTTACAAATGCTAACGGAAGATTAGCGTGTCCTGCAAAAGGAAAAGAGTTGAACACATGGTTAGGATCGGCCCAATCATTTACACTGAAACGAATGGTACCATAGCTGATAAGAAAGGCGCCAAAAGTAAAGGCGTCACTCATTAGGAAATACCACATCATCACTTTTCCATAACTGGCGTTGAATGGGCTTTTACCCCCAGTCCACCATTTTGTTCCTTGCTGTACTGCTGCTGTAGACATTAATAAAACTTTATTTTATAAAAAATGTTTATTCAAAAATTAGTTCGTTAAAAAAATTTAGACAATTTAAAAGTTCTAAATTCTTTTATATTGCTTTATTCCTATTATCGAATCATCAATAAAAAGACCAATAAATAGATCCACAAAAGATCTACAAAATGCCAGTAAGTACTAATTACTTCTAAAGGCACAATATTATAATTTCTCACTTTGGCACTAAATGCATTAGCAAATAAAACCAACAATGCAATTACCCCTCCCAACACATGCAGTGAATGCAAACCGACAATCACGTACAAAAAAGAAAAAGAAACATTTTTAGTTAGGGTAATTCCTTTTATCCATAACTGATTGAATCCAATTCCCTGCATCACTATAAACAATAAACCTAAGCTCAACGAAACAATCACCAAGCTTCTATACTTTGCCATTTCTCTTTGCTTAAAAGCCTTGTGCGACATTTGCAAAGTGATACTACTGATAATAATGACTGCCGTTGAATACCAAAAAACAAGCGGCAAATCAAAACTTATCCAATTGGCCTGATTACGTTTCACTATATAAGCACTTGTTAAACCAGCAAACATCATTACAATACTTGCTATCCCCACCCAAAGGGTAAACATAGTAGGATGTATTTTTTTTCTTTGCTCGATTGCCACTGTACTCATATAATTGATTCCGATTAAGGAATTGTTTTAAATTTTAAAACTAGTCATCAAAACAGTTGTTACACTTTGATCACTTTATCAGCTAATAATGCGATAAAAACAACTGCTAAATAAAAATAAGAACTAAACATTACCCTTCTTGCACTCGCCACATCCATCTTGATATACAAGCGAACACTTAAAGCGATCATAGCAATATTACAAACCATCAATATCCATAAACTAGTGATGCCACTAATATTATAATAATAAGGCAGTACACCAATGGGTAACATCAAAGTGCTATACATAATGGTTTGAACTGCGGTGAATTTAGTGGGTCCTTTATCACTCGGTAATAATTTAAAACCTGCGGCGCTATAATCTTTGTGTGCCACCCAAGCAATTGCCCAAAAATGAGGGAACTGCCAAATGAATTGGATGGCAAAGATTATCCAACCACCTGTCCATTCTATTGGACTATTGTAGTAAGCTGCTGCCCAGCCAATCAAGCAGGGTAAAGCGCCTGGTAATCCACCCACTAAAACTGCTACTGAATTTACTTTTTTTAACGGCGTATAAATAAAGCCGTAAATAAATAAACTCAATAAACCAATCAAAGAACTTTGCCAATTAAATATCAGTAGCATGATTAGCAATCCTGCTACTCCTGTAATGATTGCAAAAACCGTTGCATGCGTCGCACTCATTCTTCCACTTGCCACTGGTCTACCCGCTGTTCTTTTCATCAAAGCGTCGGTATCCTTTTCAGCAATCTGATTGATCGTATTAGCAGAGCCTGTGATAAGCATTCCTGCTAAAAACAATAACAACACATGCGATACATTTCGATAATCAGTAGCGAGCAAATAACTAATCACTGTACTGAATACTACCAAAAAACTCAACGTGAATTTGATTAGTTGAAAATAATCTTTCACAACTGATACCAATGCTACTGAAGCAGAATTGGTTATGGTAGTTTTATCATTCGACATCCTTATCAAAAATCTTTTTTATAATACGCTACAAAATCCTTCACTCCCTATTCGATCCACTCTTTAGAATACTAGTGGTGACTTTCGTTTTCACCTACTGGTTCTGTCTGAGGGATAAACTCTCTTCCATCTTTTCCATAATCGTACGCTCCGCGATGTACTTCAGGTATTTCACCCACCCAGTTACCATGACCAGGACGAATAGGAGTAGTCCACTCCAATGTATTAGCACCCCAAGGGTTAGTATCTTTAACTTTTCTTCCTTTGAAAATGCTATAAAAGAAGTTAAACACAAATAATAGCTGTGCAGCAAATACGATCATTGATACGAAGCTGATAAACTCATTGAGGCCACCAAACATTTTAAAAGATTCCCAAGCAGAGAAATCATAATAACGGCGAGGCATACCTGCTAAACCTTCATAATGCATTGGCCAGAAAATTAAGTAGGCACCAATAATGGTAACCCAGAAATGGATATAGCCCAATGTATTATTTAAAAAGCGACCATACATTTTAGGGAACCAATGGTATACACCGGCAAACATACCCATGAAGGAAGCAACACCCATTACGATATGGAAATGCGCCACTACAAAATACGTATCATGCAAGTGAATATCCAAGGCTGAATTTCCTAGGAAAATACCTGTTAATCCACCACTAATAAAAAGACTTACAAATCCGATAGCAAATAACATAGCAGGTGTAAAGCGAATATTAGCTCGCCACAAAGTAGTAAGCCAGTTAAACACCTTAATAGCAGAAGGTACGGCAATCAATAAAGTAAGTAATACAAAGAACGCTCCTAAGAAAGGATTGAGTCCAGTTACAAACATATGATGCGCCCAAACTAAAAAGGCTAGGATTGCAATAGCGAATAAAGATCCCACCATTGCCATATAACCAAATATCGGTTTGCGACTATTTACAGAAATGATTTCTGATGACATACCCATTGCTGGCAACAAAATAATGTATACTTCTGGATGGCCAAGGAACCAAAATAGATGTTGGAAAAGAATAGCACTTCCTCCTTCGTTCGGTAATATTTTTCCATTAACTACGATATCACTTAAGAAGAAACTAGTTCCTAAATTTCTATCAAATAAAAGTAGAATAGCTCCAGACAATAAAACAGGGAAAGAAAGAACGCCTAACACTGCTGTAAAAAATAAAGCCCAAATAGTTAGCGGCATACGAGTCATACTCATACCCTTGGTTCGCATGTTTAAGATAGTAGTAATATAATTTAAACCTCCCAATAATGAACTAACCACAAACATTGCCATACTAGCTAACCAAAGATCCATACCAATTTTTGATCCGCTAGAAGCATCTCCCAAAGCACTCAATGGTGGATAGATTGTCCAACCACCACTCGCTGGTCCAGTTTGAACAAATAATGAAGAGAACATAATGATAGAAGCCAAAAAGAAAAACCAGTAACTCAACATATTCAACATAGGTGAAGCCATATCTCTTGCACCAATTTGCAAAGGAATTAGGAAGTTAGCAAAGGTTCCACTTAATCCAGCAGTTAATACAAAGAACACCAAAATAGTTCCATGCATAGTAACCAATGCATAGTAAAACTCAGGTTGTAATTTTCCACCCTTCGCCCAATGGCCTAACAAATCTTCCAACCAAGGAAAGGTAGTATTAGGATAACCCAATTGAAGACGAAATAATACAGAAAACAAACCACCAATAATTGCCCAGATCATTCCTGTTATCAAGAATTGTCGAGCGATCATTTTATGATCCTGACTAAATACATACTTGCTAATAAAGGTTTCATGATGATGATGTTCGTGATGTGCATCATGAACTCCATGAACTTCTGCTTCGTGTACTGTTGCTGTGTTACTCATTGTACTATCTTATTTTCTATAAAAATTTAATTACCTGCAGGCATTATAGCCGCAAGTGAAGCTTTACTTTTTGTAGTATCGGTAATTGCTGGTTTTGGAGCACCTGGTTTTTTATCTGGAAAAATGGTCCAATATTCTGGTTCCAATGTTGCCAAATATTTCAAGTATTCCTCTTGTGTATCTACTACAATTACTCCACGCATAGAGAAGTGTCCTTTTCCACACATCTGGTCGCAACTAATTTCATAAACGAAATTTGGATTACCCGTACGAGCTTTCATTTCTTCAGTAGTATACAAAGGGGTAAACCATAAAGTAGTTGGTATGCCTGGCACTGCATCCATCTTCATTCTGAAATGAGATAAACCAACGTCATGTATAACATCTTGTGCATTGATCACAAACTTTACAGGTCTTCCAACTGGAATATGAACGGTTGCCGGCACATGCATATCATCCAAACTAGCTGGATCATTAAAATCTACTCCTAATGAATTAGCCCCTTTAGTTAGTCTATAATCTTTTTTGCCTAATATTTTATCAGGACCTGGGTAACGGAATTCCCATCCAAATTGATGGCCAGTCACTTCAATTACTATTGAATTTTGAGGCGCCTCCCCAGTCATTTTAAACCAATATTTTAAACCAAACACCACTAACACAGTTAAGAAAATTGCAGGAACCGTAGTCCACAATAATTCCAATTTAGTATTGTGAGGAAAGTAATACGCTTTACGATCATCTTTTTCTTGGTACTTAAATGAAAACCAAAATAAAAGAACTTGAGTTACGAAAAATACCACGCCAGTAACCGCGATGGTAATGTAAAGCATCAAGTCAATTTTTTCACCCATTTCTGAAGCAGCTCCTTGAACAAATAAAGTTTTACCGTAGTATAAATTATTACACCACCAGCAACCAATAAGTCCTAGTACAAGAAAAACTACTAATAGAAACGCATTGATTCTATTATTTTGCTTGCGTGCTTTTTCCTCGCCTTTTAAAATACTTACATACTCACTTGCTTTCGAAATTTGAAAGATGACTATGAAAATCATTATTACGATCGCTATCAACAAAATCTTTGTCATGTTGCAAAATTATTTTCAGTAATGGTTAATCAGTTAGTTTGTTTAAAAGCTTTTCTATTAATTTGTATTAAATGATTCAGCTCTATATTTTTAAAAGTCAACTGTTTTTTATTACAGTCGGCTTATTTATTAAGTGTGATGTATAATACTTTCTTTTATGAAAGGGTGGTTTTTAGCAGTCAATGGATGGCTGCTTAAGAACGCTCCTACTCTCCACATAATGATGCCAATAAATAAAGCAGCGATACCAAATTCAAAAGGCATTAATGCCGCATGATTGGCTACTGTGCCTGGCATCACCATTTGCCAAAAATCAATCCAGTGACCAAAAATAATCAGCACGCCCATCAAGGTTACCAATGTCCAATTACGCTTAGTGCTTTTCTTCATGAATATTAACAAAGGACAGATAAAATTAAGTACTAGGTTAAGGAAAAATATTCCACTGAAAGGTCCATTTAAACGAATCTTGAAATAACCTGTTTCTTCAGGAATATTAGCATACCATATTAGCATGTATTGAGAAAACCATAAGTAAGTCCAGAATACAGAAAAGGCAAACATAAATTTACCAATATCATGTAAATGCTCATCGGTAACATATTCCAATTGACCTTTATTTTTAAGGTATACAATATAAATGGCTATTAAGGACATACCCGCTACAAATGAACTAGCAAAAGTATACCAACTAAACATCGTGCTATACCAATGAGCATCAATACTCATAATCCAAAGCCAAGGAATAGTAGATCCTACAGACAATCCAAAGAACACGATGAATAAAGAAGCCCACAAGATATTTTTATTGATCCATTTTTTACCTGTCTCATAATCCATTGAACCTTCTTTATCACTTTGTAAACTAAAAGAACGCATTTTTTGTCCGATGAACCACCAAAGAAAAATGGTAAGGGTACTCCAAACAGTAAAGAATACAGGATTTAAAAATCCTTTTTTTCCATTTAATACTTTATCAAATTTCGGAGAAGCGGGGTTGTATAATTCAGGATCGATCCAATGGAAAATATCAGTTCTTCCGCCCCAAACTATCGATAGTAAGATGACTAAAGTGATGATACCTAAAACAGGCACTACGCTGGAGATAGCTTCTGGAACTCTTTTTAATGCAACCTGCCATCCGCCCATTGCCAATGTTGTTACGCCTATAAAAAACATACTTGCATTGGTAATTAATAGGAAGAAAACACTGTTCTGCAATAACACCGCCCAAAAACGGGTACTGTTGACATTCTCACCATGACCTGCATGCTCAAAAGGATGAAATGCTATAAAGCCATATAGCAAAGCAATTAAACCGACGCCTATGAGGCCCTTTGTCCACTTCTTATAATTTTCCGGTAACTCGAATGATTTAGACATCTAAACTTGTATTTATAGTGAATGCTTTTTTTATTATTTTTTTGCAACTGCAGCGCTGTCTGCTTTTGGAGCAGCAGCGGCCTTTGGTTGTAATGTTCTTACATACTGAATAATTTGCCAACGTTGTAATCTGCTCAACTGTCCCGCATAACTGCCCATGTTATTTTTTCCATAATGAATAGAATGAAACATCGTTCCATCAGTCATTGAAACATATAATGGTAAAGTAAGATTAGCGATTGCTCCAATTTTTCCAGAAGTACTCAATGGGCCATTTCCTTGCGCACCAGCACCATGACAAATAGCACAGTTAATATTAAATAACCTTGCTGCTTCTACACTATCTTTTGTAACGAGTGGAGGCAAAGGATTTTTCACTTGAGCACTCATCGCGTAGCCTAAAGAATCATTTGGAAGTGTGTAAGGGAATAACTCTCCTCTAGCGATAGATCCCTCCACCGGTTTTCTGTTGTAATAAATTTCACCCTTAGGATTTTTTTCATCTGTAGTAAAAAACACAGAGTCCAATGGTGCATAAGTTTCTATTGCACGGCTGTAGGTCATATCGGGCATATATATTTTACCCGGCTTGCGTTTATTTTCGCAACCTGTCATTACAGCTAACCCTGCAACTGAAAATAATAAAACGGTTATGATTGTATTTTTTTTCATTCTTTCTATTTTTTCCTCCTTCTTATCAATAAAGTTTTGGAAGGCGAATCTTTCAAACTTTTATATTTTAACCTAAGATGTAGACAAAGCTTTCAATCAAAATAATTGAGTTCTTTTTGAGCACTCAATTATTAATACCCCTTTTCAGTTTCTGCGTATAATTTTTGCACCTTATCATATCTTCCAATCCACCAACCGGTCTCTGCATGTTGAGTATTAATTTCAATAGCACCTGCTTTTTCTAAAAAAGCAGTCACTTCCGCTTCATTTGTTTTTTCAGTACACTCAATAGCCATAACAAATAAATCATCGGTAGCCCTAGGATGAAAATGATGTTTTTTTACAAAAGGTGATAATTGACACAAATAGCAAAAAGTAAGTACCATACCCACTGCAGCAAATAATACGGTCAACTCAAAAGTAATGGGTATCCAAGCTGGCAATGCAAAATGTGGTTTTCCACCGATATTCAATGGCCAATCTTTTGTAAAGATCCAGCTAATGCAGGTTAGCGCAGTAGTCGTTCCAGTGATACCATAAATAAAGCCTGCAGTATGTAGACTAGTCTCTCTTAAACCCATTGCATGGTCCAAGCCATGAACAGGAAAGGGAGTGTATACATCATGAATTTTGTAACCTGCACGGCGAACATTCTTCACCGCAGGGAACAATACCGCTTCATCTTCGAAACACCCTACAACAAATTTTTTAATTCCTCCAGCCATAAAATTTAACTTTTAACCTCCGGATTTATCCTTTGGTTTTTTGATGATTATATTCGCTTCAAATAAATTAGTTCTTTTCAAACACTCCTACCTTTCTTTAAAAGTGGCGTTCATTTTTAGTGCGCATGCTCTACTTCTTCAATATAAAACTTTTCAGCATCTGCCTTCTCAATATCAGTCATCTTATGCTTATAATTTTCACCACTTGTTTTTAATACTGCCTTAATTTCAGCGACTGCAATTACAGGGAAGTATTTAGAAAACAAGAAGAAGCAAGTAAAGAACAAACCAAAAGTTCCAAGATAAAAACCTATCTCCCAAATAGACGGACTGTAATAAGTACTCCAAGAAGAAGGTAAATAATCTCTATAAGTAGAGGTTACGATAATTACAAAACGCTCGTACCACATACCGATGTTTACAATAATACTCATGAAGAATGTGAAGGCGATATTCCTTCTCAATTTTTTGAACCAGAACATTTGAGGAGACACCACATTACAGAACATCATTAACCAGTAACTCCATCCATAAGGACTAAATAAGTTGGCTCTGTTTTCTTTAAATGCATACCACTCATATGGATTTTGACCATACCAAGCGATAAATAATTCTGTGATATAGGCGATACCTACAATAGACCCTGTCAATACAATTACTTTATTCATTGCCTCAATATGACCTAGGGTAATATAATCTTGTAGTCCAAAAACTTTTCTTAAAATAATCATCAATGTTTGCACCATTGCAAATCCACTGAAGATAGCACCTGCCACAAAGTAAGGAGGGAAGATGGTGGTATGCCAACCTGGAACAATTGAAGTAGCGAAGTCAAAAGATACAATTGTATGCACTGACAATACTAATGGAGTACTTAAGCCTGCTAATACAAGTGATAAACTTTCATGACGTTGCCAATGTTTAGTACTTCCAGTCCATCCAAAAGAAGCTACACCATATAATAATTTGCGCAATTTGGTTTTAGCACGATCTCTAACAGTGGCTAGATCGGGCAATAAACCAGAATACCAGAATAATAAAGAAACCGTAAAATAAGTAGAGATCGCAAATACATCCCATAATAGCGGTGAGTTAAAATTCACCCATAATGGACCGCGACTATTTGGATAAGGCAATACAAAGAAAGCCATCCATACTCTACCCATATGCCAAATTGGAAACTGACCTGCACACATTACAGCAAAAATGGTCATCGCTTCTGCAGCACGGTTTACACCGGTTCTCCAACCTTGACGAAAAAGTAACAAAATCGCAGAAATCAAAGTACCCGCATGACCAATACCTACCCACCATACGAAGTTGGTAATATCCCAACCCCATCCGATAGTTTTATTAAGGTTCCACTGGCCTATCCCGTAAGTAACCTCCCTGTAAACACTATATACACCAAATAGCAACAAGGCTACACTGATATAAAATCCAATATACCATAGACGGCTGGGCTTCATTTCAATAGGACGTATAATGTCTTCCGTTACCTGGTGATAGTCTTTATTACCATCTACCAACGGTTCCCTGATCTGTGATTCGTACTTTAATAATGACATATTATGTTCGCTTTTTTGTAGCCTCCAAACTTAGTTGTTGGCGTTAGCTTTATTTTTTTATGTTCCCCTCAACCTGAGTTTTAACTATGTTTTTTTCTTCAGCATGCGCTCCTTCTAACACCTCTTCTTTTTCATTGGTAACCTCCCTTTCAGAGTTTTTGATCTTAGCCAAATAACTCACATTAGGCAGAATATGTAGTTGCTCCAACACATAGAAATTACGGTGTTTTTGCTCTACGTTTCTGATCTTGTAAACATCACTTTCTTTATCATTCACATTACCAAAACTGATCGCATGAGTAGGACAAGCTTGCATACAAGCCGTCTTAACATTTCTAACTAATGAAGGATCTTCTGCTTTTTTAGCATTCAATTTTGTTTCCTGTAATCTTTGAACGCAGAAAGAACATTTTTCAATTACCCCTCTTGAACGAACGGTTACATCTGGATTCAATACCATTCTAGTCAATGTATCATTCATTTGCAATACCGACTCATTCATATAACCTTGTTCCACCATTGGGTTTTGGTTATCAGGGAAACTATCCGCACCTGTATAATCTAACCAGTTAAAACGACGAACTTTAAATGGACAGTTATTAGCGCAATATCTTGTACCAATACAACGATTGTAAGTCATTTGATTTAAACCTTCAGAGCTATGGTTCGTTGCAGCAACAGGACAAACGTTTTCGCAAGGTGCATTATCACAATGCTGACACATCATCGGCTGAAATACTACATCTGGATTTTGCATATCGCCAGTGAAATAACGGTCAATACGCAACCAATGCATTTCATGTGCTTTGGATACTTGAATCTTTCCAACAACGCTTACATTATTTTCAGCAGTACAAGCTACTACGCAAGCGCTACAACCTGTACAAGTATTTAAGTCAATGCTCATTCCCCACTTGATACCCGGCTTTTCATAATCCGGATAAATGGTAGCATCTTTTACAAAATCTTTTCCTTTAGAAGCAGCTATCAAAATCGCACGTTCATGGTTAGCTTCTTCTAATATATGTTCTGGATTTTCAACAAATTTCTTTAATGATCCTTCATAAATTACAGGGCGACTTTCTGATGAACCGTGCACCTGAGTTTGTGCCAACATATAAGTGTTTCCAGCTTTCTTGATATCTGCTGCTGCAGAATAACTAAAGCTAGTTCCATCAAAACCTACTAATGGATACACGTTTTGACCCGCACCATTCGCTGATCTTCCGATATGTTGAGCTGTTTTGTCTTTATCTGCACTTTGTCTGCCATATCCAACAGCCACCGCTACTACATTTGGATGAATACCTGGAATAATTAAAACAGGTAATTCAACTGACTTACCATTAACAGTAATGGTAATAGTAGGTTTTTCTGGGTGAACTTCATACCCATCGCCTTCGCGTTGGTTACCTACCACATCGATACCTAAAATTGCTTTTGCTAAAGCTGGACTTACCAATGCATAGTTGTCCCAAGTAACTTTAGTGATAGGATCTGGTAATTCTTGTAACCAAGGATTGTTGGCTTGGTTACCATTACCCATTGATATTTTTTGGTAAACTACTAATTCATAGGCTCCACCTTTTGCAGTAGCTAATTTTTCAGCTGCAGCAGCTACACCACCCGCATTGAAAGTGCCGGCACCCACCAATAGAGTGGCAGGTTCTACTACTCCATTTTGTATGGCAGTATTAAAAGCATCTTCACCACCTAATTTAGCTACCCAATAAGTTTTAAAGTACGTTTGATAATCCAATGCATCTTCAGAAAATTTCAATAAAGAAGTTTCAAAAGACCTTGTTTTAAACAATGGATTGATAGTAGGTTGTAACAAACTAATGTAGCCTGTTTTTGGTTGAGCATCACCCCAACTTTCTAACCAATGATGCGCTGGGATACTGAATTTACAACGTTCAGTAGTTTCATTCATGGTAGCATTGAAAGAGATGGTTACCGGCACTTTTGCCAAACCATCAATAAACTTTTTGCTATCATTATAAGTATAGGCTGGGTTGGTAGCATGAATTAGCAAAGCGCCTATTGCACCCGCATTCATATCTTCTACCAATTTAACCATATCTGCGTCTACTCCTGCACGATAGTTGGAACTAACGGCATGGTTAATCGTTTTGCCATTAGCACCAATTGCCTCATTAATAGCATTTACTATAATTTGTAAGTTAACATCATTGCTTCCGCAAACCACTAGGGCAGCGCCCTTGTTGGCACTTAAAGCAGCGGCTGCTAATTCAATTCCTTTATTTAAAGCTGCATCACTAATAGCAGGAGCTGTAACCGCTCCACCTAATTTAGCTAGCAACGCTAATGCAATGGCTCCTTTTTCAGAAGGCTTATGTACAAAACGATCATCTGCATTACTACCGGTAAGACTTAATGAGCTTTCAAATTGAATATGTTGGCTCATCGTTGGTTTTTCACCAGTAATTCTGCGATTTTGTGCATATTGGCTAGCAAATTCAACAGGACTTAACCAAGTACCTAAAAAGTCTGCGCCAATACTTACGATCACTTTTGCATTATCAAAGTGATAAGAAGGAATATATTTTTTACCATAACAAGCTTCATTAGCCAAGATCATTCCACTGTAACTAACTGCATCGTATTGTACGTGGCGACTTCCAGCATTTTTTGCTAAAAACTCAGCAATGATTTGTAAGGTAGAAGGTGAATTGATTGTTGAAGTAAGCAATACCACTGGTTTTCCACCTAGTCCTTTCATTGCTTCTAGCACTATTTTATCTACAGCCTCAAAAGTGGTTATTTCTTTGAAATCTGCTCCTGCTTTTTGCATTGGGTAACGCAAACGAGTAGTATCATATAAATCCAAAACGGAAGCTTGTACCAATGCACTCGTTCCGCCTTTTGTAATAGAAGACATTTCATTTCCTTCTATTTTAATTGGACGACCATCTCTTTGTTTCACAATTACCGAAGTAACGTCTCCTTCATTTACACAAGTACTAGCATAATAATTAGCAACACCAGGAATCAAGTTGTCCGACTTTTGTAAATAGGGAACTACATTACGCACTGGCATTTCACAACTAGCCGCTAAAGTAGCCGCAGCAGTACTAAAACCTAAATATTTAAGAAAATCTCTGCGGGGAGATTTTGCATCCATAAGCCCTTTGTCATCTAGATCTTCTAACGGCAATAAGTCTTCTTTAAATTCATTTTCGGCCGTCTGCTGATAAGCTTCTGACTGATTTAATTCTCCAAAATTTTGCCAATACTTTTTTTCCATAAATGTGATAATGTGCTATTATGATAATTGCCAATTAATTTAAAACCAAGTCGTTAACAGCTACCTGTAAAACGATTAATAATGACATTTTTGACATTCGGTTCCACCAATTTTCTCAACCGTTACGCTATCCATTTTACCGGCCTTAATATCATTGTGGAACTTCTCGTAAATGCTGTAAAATTTATTGCCTTCGCCAGTTGCTTTATTATAGAAATCAACTTTGCTTTCGCGGTGACAGTTAATACACCATCCCATACTCAAATCAGAAAATTGAGCTACTTCAGGCATTTCTTGAATATTTCCGTGACAAGTTTGGCAATTTTGCTTACCCACCTTTACGTGCTGACTATGATTGAAATAAACGTGATCAGGAAGATTATGGATTTTAACCCATTCGATTGGCTTACCTGGTTGGTCGTACACTTTTTTATCTGCATTCCAACCTGCATAAGCATATAGTTTTTGAATTTCTGCTGTTCCGTTCACCGCAGATCCATCTTCTCTAACAATTGGTTCTCCTTTGTATTCTTTAATTGCCTTATGACAATTCATACAAGTGTTAACTGAGGGAACATTAGCGTGTTTGCTATCTTGTGCACCACCATGACAATACAAACAACTGATTTGATTGGTGCCAGCATGAACTTTATGAGAATAATAAATAGGTTGTTCTGGCTGATAACCCTGCATACGGCCCAAGCCCATTGCAGCATTAATAGTAGTATATCCCCCAAAGCAGAATAAAACCAATATACCTAGCATTAAATAGCTTTTATTACGATAAAAAGGCACTGGATCAGCGCGAAGAATTCCGTCTTTTTCATCTGCCAATTTGCGAAGACTGCTATTTACTTGTAATAATATAAGCGCGATTACCGCTAGAATAAGTGTTAAGATTCCAAATAATAGAGAGTTATCTTCGGCAGGAGCTGCAGCACCACCAGCAGGAGCAACAGGAACGGGAGCTTTATACGCATCTGCATAATCTAAAATTGCAGTAATCTCTTCTTCCTTCAAGTTAAACTGAGTCATCCTCGCATTATACTTCGCCAACATCGCTTTTGCATACGGATCAGTTTCCAGCATCGCGTTCACGTTATTCACCCATTTTACCGCCCACTCAGGGTTTGGCTCTCTTTTTCGAGCCCCTTGAAGCATAGGACCGATGTAGTCCTCCAATGGTTTGTGGCAGTTAGCACAGTTTGCTTTAAATAAAGCCTCTCCGTCGGCAGCAAAGCTTGTATTTGCAAAGGAAAACAAGGCAATAAACAGAAAGAAGGCTGAGAGCTGGTTAAAGATTCTTCTATTGAGACTCATACAGTTGAAAACGGGTGTCTGGTGAGGAAAAATATCCTAATTATTTTGCAAAAGTAAGACAGGAATATGAGATAATACTAACATTTTAAAAAAATATTTTTCCTTGTCTGTACTGAATTTCAGCCAAATATTAACTTAAACATATATTCATTGTCATGAATTCGTAACAAATTTCCATCGAAATTCTTTTTTGGTTTTAGCCGACTAAATCACAAATTTTTAACCCACTTTTGCAATATGTTCGAAAAATTAAAAAAGCATTGGGGGGTTAATGGATTTAATTTGACGTTAATTCTAATCACTTTTGCTTGTGGAGGCAGTCTTTGTGGTTATGCAGCTAGAAAACTTCTTACACTGATCAATATTGACAAAGGATTTATTTGGCTACTCATTTATTTATTAACCGTTACTATTCTCTGGCCTTTTGCTGTATTAATGGTGAGCATTGCTTTTGGACAGTTTAATTTTTTTAAGGGGTACCTTAAAAAAATTAAAAAGCGTATGAGTGGACAAAAGTCAACCCTTCATTCGGTAGCTATTTTTGCCAGTGGGGCAGGAAGCAACGCTGAAAAAATAATTCAGCAGATGGAAATTGCTGCAAAAGCTGGTAAAGGAAGTTTTAAAGTTGACTTGATTGTTTGCAACAAACCCACAGCAGGTGTACTTTCCATTGCAGCTAACCACCAGATTGATACCTTACTGATAGAAAAAGAACAGTTCTTGAACGGCGATGGATATGCTACTGAATTAACTGCTAGAGGAATTGAATTTATTGTATTAGCTGGTTTTTTATGGAAAATACCGGTCACTTTGATTAAGGCTTATCCCAACAATATCATTAACATTCACCCTGCTTTATTGCCAAAATATGGAGGTAAAGGAATGTATGGAGACAAAGTACATCAAGCAGTAATTGCTGCTGGTGAAAAAGAGAGTGGCATTACCATTCACTATGTGGATGAGCTCTATGATCATGGAAATATAATTTTTCAAGCCAAGTGTAGGGTTGATGAAAAGGATAGTCCATCAACACTTGCTCAAAAAATTCATCAGTTAGAACATCAGCATTATCCAGAAGTGATTGACAATTTACTTCAAATGCGAAAGAGCCGTTAAAAGAAATTTGCAAGACTGAAGTCATGCTTTGATAACGTAATATTGCTTCCTATAAAAAATTCTTTCTGAACCAGCTAGTTAAAATATACTATAGTCTACTTTTGCTGCTTTTATTTTCAGGAGCATCCATGGGGCAACTAACCATTACCGGTAATGTATTTGATTCAAGCAGAACGATTCCTGTGCCCAATGTGCTAGTAAAAAGTAGTGGTGGCACTCAAGCAATCACCGATTCTACTGGCCATTATGAAATAGTAACTACCGACAAAGATTCGCTTTCTTTTATTTACAATAATAAGCCCACCGCACAATTTGCTGTAAAGCAGATAAAAAACATTGGCAGCTTTGATATCTCCTTACATGTGCATGTAACTGAAAAATTTAAGACCTTAAAAGAGGTAAAAATTTACTCCCAAAACTATCGGCAAGACTCTATTGAAAATCGGATTTTTTATAGCAAAAAATTTAATTTTGAAAAGCCCGGCATATCCTCTTCCATCAATCCTGGCAGTGGTTCGGTAGGATTAGACTTAGATGAATTCGTCAATATTTTCAGATTTAGGCGAAACAAACAAATACAAAGAATGCAGATTCGTTTATTGGAAGAAGAGCAAGAAAACTATATTAAATATCGTTTCAATAAAATTGCTGTAAAAAGAATCACCGGTTTAGAAGGAGCAGAATTAGAAAATTTCATGGCGCTGTATAGACCTAGCTTTGATTTTACGCAAAGGGCCTCCACCGTAGAGTTTTATCAATACATCCTCAAGTCATCTTACCAATTTAAAAAAGAACAATTGATTAAAAAAAATAGAGTCAATAACAATTAAGATTTTACCCATTCTATAATTATTAAAATAGTATCCGCTCGCTTATAAAATTAAAATCATGAAAAAACTACTTTTTATTATTGTATTGATTCTACTTCAAGTTGATATTATTTTGGCACAGAAGATAGTACCTGCAATCAATCCGGAAGCAGGTGGGTTTTCATCTGCTCGTCTTCAACGTCTCGACAATACGCTGAACCAATGGGTTGAAAAAGAATGGATGAATGGAGCTGCTGCGATGATTATACATGATGGAAAAATAGTGTATCATAAAGCTGTTGGTTACAATGACCTTGAAAATAAAACCCCTCTAAAAAAAGAGGCTATTTTCAGAATTGCTTCACAAACCAAAGCGGTTACCAGTGTAGCCATTATGATGCTGATGGAAGAAGGTAAACTATTGTTAGATGATCCTGTATCAAAATATATTCCCTCTTTTAAAAAGCAAGGAGTGCTAGATAAATTTAATCCAGCAGATACTACTTACACTACTGTTCCCGCCAAAAAAGAAATTACTATTCGCGAACTGCTTACGCACACTTCGGGACTTGACTATGCACAAATTGGAAGTAAGGAATCCAATGCGATTTATGCAAAAAACAATATCACTGGCGGTTTAGGTGTTACTAACAGCACGCTATTAGAGGCAATGACTCGTTTGGGTAAATTGCCGCTGATGCACCAACCGGGTGAAAAATTCACCTATGGATTAAACACGGATTTACTGGGCTGCCTAGTAGAAGTTATTTCAGGAACTTCCCTCTATAATTTTTTTAAAACAAGAATTTTTGATCCGCTAGGAATGAAGGATACCTACTTTTATGTACCACAAGAAAAAGCTGCTCGACTAGTAAATTTATACAAAGAAGATGCGGAAGGGCATCTACAAAAATCATCCAAAAATATTCTTAATGGACCCACTGTAGTTAATTATCCATTCATCAAGACTGGCTATTATTCTGGTGGTGGTGGTCTCTCTTCCACTATTTATGATTATGCTATTTTTCTTCAAATGCTTTTAAACAATGGCAAATACAATGGCAAGCAATTGTTGAGTAGAAATAGTGTAAGAATGATGACTATGAATCAGGTGGGTGATCTGAATATGGGTATCAATAAATTTGGACTTGGATTTCAAATAGTAACAGAAAAAGGAAGTGCAAAAACTCCAGCAAGGGAAGGCACTTTCAGCTGGAGCGGAGCATTTGCGACATTCTACTGGGTAGATCCGAAAGAAAAATTAGTGCTCCTTTTCTTCCGTCAATTAGAATACGGTTCTCATGGTGAGGTGGTAGAAAAATTTAGAAATCTAACTTACCAAGCAATCGCAGATTAACAACCATCATAAAAAGAATAATCAACATAGCATTCCGCCTTTTTCAAATAATTTACACTCATAAAAAATGCGAATACCCTTCTAGGTTATTCGCATTTTTTTAGACCGTTATGCTTGTTTTAATTAATCGGTAAAAAAATATTTCTAATGATAATTAAAACAAATACAAATAAAGTATAGAAAATAAAAAAAGGGATAATGTATTCTATCCATCCACATTGCAACATGATTGCGATAGACAATAATTGAAAGCCCAATCCATAAAATGAAACTAAGGTCATGAACCAATTGGGAAATGTTTTTACCTTGTAGGCATCTTGGTCTAAAAAATGAATGAGTTTATCAAATCCCCCGTAAAGAAAAGAATAGATGGCAAATAAAATATTCACTGACTGCTGACTTTCCCCAAAAAATGCCCTTGGAGATTTGTATTCAAATATTTTACTCGTAGCATCACCGCCGACAGATTTATTTCTCAAAATCACATAATAATAATTATAGAGCGTGCCTTGCAATTGAATGCCAATAAAAGCCAATAGGGTAGCCAATAAAGTGGTTTTTGAAACATAGCAAATTGCCATTAAAAAGAGGAAGTTGAGCAGGATATCAAAAATGCTATCCAAGTATCTTCCCGTATAAGACGGAGTATTTTTTACTCTTGCCAATTCGCCATCCGCTGCATCTATGATTGACTTAAGCACCAAGAAAAAACCTGCGAAAAAATACCAACCCTTTAGAATGCAATAAATGGCAATCAATCCACAAATTCCAAAAAGAAGCGTAATGTGAATAGGCGTAACCCGGGTAAATTTTAATTGATTGACAAAAAGCTTGGCAATTGGTCTGCCGTAATCAGAGAAATCAAAAAACTTCTCTTCTGCAGCAAGCTTTGACATGTAATAGAATGTATATACCGGACAATATAGTCGGGGTGCAAATGTAGTGCTATCTAGCATCATCGGGGCATTTTTTTTGAACTGTCCTCTTTGTCCATCATGAAACTATCACTTAGTCAATGTGAATATTTTTTTATTGTTTATATCGGTGGTAATTTTACCGCCATGTCTTCTTCCCATCCATATATCAATAAATTACTGCAATGCATTGAGCTGGAAGAAAAAGAGCAAATAAAAAGATATAGTTTAGATCAACAGCATACACTCAAATCATTAAAGGCAGAAGGATTGGCTTTGCATCCAATCATGATCACTAGAAAAAATTTCGGTTATGCAGATTACCCAGAAATAACTTTTCGACTTAATTTTCCTTCAGAGACCAATCAGTTCAAAGATGGCGCGGCAATTGAATGTTTTTTTTCTGGAGAAGAACCCATCAAAGGTGTACTCATTAGTTTAGAGGGTAAACAAGGAGAGTTTAGACTGTATGCTCCAGACTTTCCAGATTGGATAGAAGATAATGGAGTAGGAATAAAACTAGCTCCTGATCAAAGAACCACTACCATTTTAAAATCGGCTTTGAATGAGGTGGAAAATAATCTACTCTCCCAAAAACTATTTGAAAAAATTCACGGTGAGTCACCGGTAGAAAAAATCACTACTTCAGTCCAAACCCTTCCGCTGAATTATAAAAATCAACGACTCAATGAAAGTCAGCAGAAAGCGGTTCAGGCAATTACTCAAAATGAAAATATTACCATCGTTCATGGACCACCGGGCACAGGTAAAACCACCACTTTAATAGAGGGGATTCTTCAGTTAATCCATGCAGGAGAAAAAATATTGGTATCTGCACCTAGTAATACTGCTGTCGATAATATTGCCAAAGGCCTGCTATTACAAGGTATTGAAGTACTAAGGGTTGGAAATACCAGCAAGGTAGACGAGGTTTTGTTTGCGCATACTCCCGAAGGAAAACTCGCTAACAGCAAGCAGCAAAAAGAAATCAAGCAACTAAAAATTAGAGCAGAAGAGTTTAGGAAAATGGCGTTAAAATATAAAAGGAGTTTTGGAAAAGCTGAAAGAGAACAACGCAATCTTTTGTTTAAAGAAGTAAAAAGTATTCGAACAGAAATAAAAAAATTACAGGCCTACAATGAAGAAAAACTTTATTTATCTGCACAAGTAATTGCTGGCACTCCAATTGGATTGTACGATTCAAAAATAAAACACATTACTTTTAATACCTTAGTAATTGATGAAGCTGGACAATGTATAGAACCTATGGCATGGTGTATTTTCCCATTAGCTGAAAAATATGTTTTGGCGGGTGATCATTTGCAATTACCCCCTACCGTGTTGAACTTTGAAGCGGCAAGAATGGGTTTGCAAAATTCTATTCTAGAAGTTTGTATTGAAAGAGTGAACGCTGTTTTTTTATTGAATACGCAATATCGGATGCGAGCAACCATTGCAGGATTTTCAAGCAACTATTTTTATAACAATCTACTTCAAACGGCTGGCCACCTTATGGATACCGGCGTTCACCTGATTTTTATAGATACTGCAGGGTCGGGATTAAACGAAGCCAATGGAAGTAATGGAATGAGCTTACAAAATGAAGGAGAGTTATCGATAGCGCTAAAACTAATTGCTTCCGAAAATTTAGATCCCTTAAAAACCGCTTTCATTTCTCCATATGCAGGACAGGTAGCGGCGGCAAAGGAAGTCTTGCCGAAAGAAATGCGCATCAGTACCATCGATAGTTTCCAAGGGCAGGAGCAACACACCATTATATTATCACTGGTGCGCAGTAATGACGAAGGTGATATTGGTTTCTTAAAAGATTGCCGAAGAATGAATGTGGCCATTACTCGAGCCAAAGAACAACTTTTTGTAATAGGCGATAGTGCTACCATTGGAGGAGATGCCTTCTATCATTCCTTTTTAACTTATATAGAAAACAAAGGTTGGTATCGAACTGTTTGGGAATTTGAGTTGTAGAAAAATCCAAATTCCAAGACTTCCGAGTGGCTTGCTCACACAATTTTTAAAAATCGGTTAAGGTGCCAATCTCTCAATCTTCCAACTACCTACAGTAGTTTCTGAATACAAAATTCTGTCATGCATTCTGCTAGGCCTACCCTGCCAAAACTCAATACTAGAAGGCTTTATACGGTACCCACCCCAATGTGGTGGCTTGGGTATTGCGCCATGTTTAAAGCGCTCTGCATAATAGTCAAAGGTTTCTTTCAAAAAGGCTTTGCCCGCCACCACCATGCTTTGAGGTGAAGACCAGGCACCAATTTTACTTCCTTCAGGGCGACTATCAAAATAATCAATACTTTCTTTTAAGGTAATTTTTTCTGCTACCCCACTAATGCGAACCTGCCGCTCCAATTCTTTCCAGAAAAATAATAAAGTGGCATTTGGATTTTCTTCTAGCTGCTTGCTCTTGGCACTATTGTAATTGGTAAAAAAAACAAAACCCTTTTCATCAAAAGCTTTCAGTAATACAATTCTCGCATCAGGTATTCCTCTACTATCAGCCGTAGCAACAGTCATCGCATTCATTTCAACAATCTGAGAGGCCACTGCATCTTCCCACCATTTTGCAAACTGCTCTATGGGCGAAGCCGTTACGTCTTCCTCGTTAAGCGAATGCAAGGTGTAATCCTTGCGAATATTTGAAAGCGCTTCTGGAGTCATTTTTCGAGGTTTATTATTCAAAGATAAAAGGTTTAGGCGAGTATAATTATTGAGTGGGGTTTTTATTGCGAGTTTAGAAGAGCTTTCGGATTGAGGGTGTTTTTCAATGCGGGTTTAGGAGAGTATGATTATTGTTTGTGCTTTTCAATGCGGGTTTAGGGGAGTATGATTATTGTTTGACCTTTATATTTCGGGTTTAGAGGTTTAGGCGAGTATGATTATTGTTTGTGCTTTTCAATGCGGGTTTAGAAGAGCTTTCGGATTGAGGGTGCTTTTAAATGCGGGTTTAGGCGAGTATGATTATTATTTGTGTTTTTAAACGCGGGTTTAGGAGAGTATGATTATTGTTTGTGCTTTTCAATGCGGGTTTAGGAGAGTATGATTATTGTTTGTTCTTTTTATTTCGGGGTTAGGGGTTTAGGGGGGGCTATTTCTTGAAGATTTTTTTAGGATGAGTTAAATCAAAAATATATCTTCGGAAAAGAAACTTGGTCGACTCTTCTGCTATAAAAATAATTGCCACTTATTTTAGTCGACATTCATTTAGCGGAAGCACGACGGGTAGTAAAAATTAAATTGCTTAACTATCATTTAATTGGCCTTTGCCATTCACTCATCAATAAAAAAATAATGAAATCATCTACCAAAATTCAGCTTTCAGTAATGATGTTCCTTCAGTTCGTAGTATGGGGTGCATGGTATGGACAACTTTCAAAATATTTATTTTCGATAGGTTTCGATGGCGGACAAGTAGGAAATATTTATGCTACTTTCTCTATCGCCATGATCATCTCTCCTTTTATTGCGGGTATGATTGCAGATCGGTTTTTTGCAGCGCAAAAAGTATTGGGTGTTTTAAATCTAGTGGGAGCAGGACTTTTGCTGCTACTCACTACTATTACTGATTATAATACCTTTTATTGGATTATGTTGTTGTACTGCTTAACCTTTGCTCCTACCATCGCATTGACTAGCTCTATCTCCATGCGACAAATGACCAACCCGCAAAAAGAATTTCCTTTAATTCGTGTAATGGGGACCGTTGCTTGGATCGCTGTTACTAATTTAGTGGGCTACATGGGATGGGGTGATAAGAATACGATTTTTTATGTATCCGCTATCACCGCTCTAGTAATTGGAACTTACTCCTTTACTTTACCTAACACACCTCCTTCTGCAAAAGGACCCGTTAGCTTTGGACAGATTATTGGTAAAGATGCATTCGTATTATTTAAAGACCGTTCATTCGCCATATTTTTTCTATCCTCTTTATTAATTTGTATTCCACTTTCTTTTTATTATGCAATGGCTAACCCAGCCATCACAGATGCTTATAAAGCTGCTTTCGTTTCAGCACATCCTGGACAAGCATTACCGAATACTTTTTATGTAGAAAATAAAATGTCTCTTGGCCAAGCATCAGAAGTTTTATTTATGCTACTACTACCAATTGCCTATTTACGTTTTGGAATAAAATGGATGTTAATCTCGGGATTGCTGGCGTGGATCGCTAGATTCCTTTTCTTTGGATATGGAAATGCAGATGTAGCTGAGTGGATGTTGTATGCAGGGATTTTACTTCACGGTGTTTGCTATGATTTCTTCTTTGTAAGCGGAATGATTTATACCGATTTGAAAGCCGGTGAAAAAACAAAATCGCAAGCGCAAGGATTAATTTCATTGGCCACCTACGGATTAGGAATGGGCATTGGATCCATTATTTCTGGCTATGTTCAAAAAATGTATACCAATACTGAGGGGGTTACTAACTGGACCAGCGTATGGTTGGTCCCTGCAGGGATTGCCTTGATTGTATTAGTGGTATTTATTTTTCTTTTTAAAGACAACACGAGAAATAAAACAGTTGCGATTTAATCATTGCCGTTAAAAATATAAACATCTATTTAAAAAAATAAAGAACTACATGAAAAGAATTGCTATGCTCGGCTCCGGATTTATCGGAAGATTTTATGCCGATTCATTACAGGGACAAAGAAGTAAGGATAAAATTATTTCTATCTATTCGCGCAGAGAAGAAGCTGCTAAAAAATTTGCAACTGACTACCAATGCGACCGCTATACTACTAATCTAGAAGAAGCCATTGCTCATCCAGACGTAGATGTAGTATGTATTTCACTTCCCAATCACTTACATGAAGAAGCAGTGATGTTGTGCTGCAAACATAAAAAAGCAGTGCTAACCACCAAGCCATTAGGACGCAACGCAACAGAAGCAAAACGCATGTTGCTTGCCGTAGAAGAAGCGGGTATTTTTAACGGCTACCTCGAAGACCTTGTGTACACACCCAAGTTTTTAAAGTCCTATGAAAGTGTAAAGAATGGAGCACTCGGAAGAATTCTTTGGGCTAAATCAAGAGAAGCACATCCTGGTCCGCACAGTGATTGGTTTTGGGATATAGAAAAAGCAGGTGGTGGATGTATCCTTGACTTA
The DNA here is from genome assembly GCA_947380605.1 of Chitinophagaceae bacterium. Lineage (GTDB taxonomy): Bacteria > Bacteroidota > Bacteroidia > Chitinophagales > Chitinophagaceae > Ferruginibacter. Next base: position 9,771 of record CANCRO010000017.1, on the reverse strand, counting down.
GGTTGTCATTGCATTGAAATTACGCGCACCTATATTGGTAAAGATATTAAACCAATAGAAGTCATGTGCTGGGCCGATACGCAAGTAAAACCTATCGATGCAGAAGATCATTCTATCGGATTGGTTAAGTATGAAAATGGGGCTATGGCTCAGTTTGAAGTAAGTTGGACATTTCGTGGTGGCCTTGATCTTAGAGATGAAGTAATGGGAACAGAAGGCACCATCTGGGTAAATAATTTTTTACGCACAGGACTAGAAATGTTTACTACCGGAAAAGGGGCAGATTATGTTTCAGAAAAAGCAGAGAGTAATAGTGGCTGGCTTTTTCCTGTGGGAGATGAGCTGAATGAGCTTGGATACAATCACATGTTTGCAGAAATGTTTAACTGCATGGAAAATGGTACCGCTCCTAGAGAAACTTTTTATGATGGATACATCGTTAATGCCATCATTGATGCAGCTTACAAATCTGCCAAATCTAAATCATGGGAACCCATTCAGTTAGATATTTGGCGCGGTAAAACCGGATTAAGTAAAGAAAGTCATTTGATAGAATATGATAAAGATCATTATCTAATTAAAGAAGAGATGACTCACTATGGAACAAAAAAGTTAATTTTAAAGAACAAACAAACTGGCAAAATCATAGAAAAAGTGATTGATTAAATGAACTGATTTTCTCTATATAACGAAAGCAATTTTTAAATAAAAAAAACTATCATGAAAAATAAATATTTACTTACCAATGGAATCCTTGGTTTGCTTCTTTTGATGGCTACTGTTTCTAATGTCTATGGTCAAAAGAAATCTACAGGAAATGCCACTCAAAAATTTATTGCTGCCAACTGGAAACTTGGCATACAAATGTGGACCTTTCGATTGTTTACCCAACAAGAAGCTTTGGAAAAGGCTGACTCTGCTGGAATAAGATATGTAGAAGCTACCATTGGACAAAAAATAGACAAGTCAGGTAAAGAAGCATTTGGAATCGATATGACTGCTGCAGATAGAACCAAACTAAAAGGTCTTTTAGCAAAACACAAGGCGCAAATAGTAGCGATGGGTGTAATTAATCCTCCGAACAGAGCAAGCTGGATCAAAACTTTTGACCTAGCGAAAGAGTTTGGTCTTAGTTATATTATTTCTGAGCCGCCAAAAAATCAATGGGATTTGATTGACAGTCTTGCAGGCTTTTATAAAATAAAAGTGGCGATACATGAGCATGCAAATCCTAATCCTTACTGGCATCCTGATTCAGTGTTAGCGGCTACTAAGGGTCATCCCAATATTGGAGCCTGTGCCGATTTAGGCCACTGGGCCCGGAGTGGACTTGACCCTGCAGAATGTTTGAAAAAATTAGAAGGACATGTTATTGGTGTTCACTTAAAAGATATCGTAACCTTTGGCATGCAGAAAGCAGCGGATGCTACCGTTGGAAAAGGTATAATCGATTTTGCGCCAATATTTGCTGAATTAAATCGTCAAAAATTTAAAGGCATGTTGTCAATCGAACATGAATCCAATTGGGAAAACAATCTTCCTGATGTAATTGAAACGGTAAATTTTTACAATGATCAAGTTAAAAAGTTAAAATAGTTTTTTAACTATTCTGCACCGTCATAATTGACAATTGATTGCATTGATCACTCATTTTTAATAAGTACATGAATTCACGTCGAGATTTTTTACAAAAGATAACGGGTGGTTTAATTATTTTAAACCTTCCCACTAGCAACTCTGCCAAGGCTGAACAAATTAGTTCCTTACCCTACGATGGGCCTATATTAAGAGTAGCCGTTATGGGATTAGGTGTGTATGGAAAAAAAGTGGCTGATGGATTGCAAGAATCTAAGCTAGCAAAGCTCACTGGACTCATCAGTGGCAGTCCTGATAAACTCAGCAATTGGCAAAGCAAGTACAAAGTAGCTGAGGCAAACTGTTATAACTATGAAAATTTCGATAGCATCAAAGACAATCCTGAAATTGATGCTGTCTATATTACCACCCCTAATGCATTGCACCACGATCAAGTCATTCGAGTGGCTAAAGCTGGGAAACATGTGATCTGCGAAAAACCAATGGCTATCAGTTCTAAAGAAGGCAATGAAATGATTGAGGCTTGTAATAAAGCGAACGTTAAACTGCTTGTAGGTTATAGAATGCACTTTGAAGCAAATACCTTGGAGGTAGTGAAAATGCGCAAAGAAGGAAAGTTGGGAAAAGTATTATTTTTTCAAGGACTCTGTGGATTCAAAATTGGTGATCCCAAACAGTGGCGATTAAATAAAGAACTTTCTGGTGGTGGCTCCATGATGGATATTGGTATTTATGCGTTGAATGGTGCACGTTATATGGTGGGCGAAGAACCTATTTGGGTAACTGCACAAGAAACCAAAACTGATAATGAAAAATTTAAGGAAGGCATAGATGAGACCATCCAGTTTCAAATGGGATTTCCTAGTGGCGCAGTTGCTAGTTGTTTGTCTACCTACAACATGAATAACCTAGATCGTTTTTTCTTGACTGCAGAAAAAGGATTTGCTGAATTACAACCCGCTGCAGGATACGGTCCTATTGAAGGAAAGACCAATAAAGGAAAACTAAATAATCCATCTCTCAATCATCAAACCGTTCAAATGGATGAGATGGCTGGAATTATATTGAAAGGGAATCAACCCGTTATTCCTATTGATGGATATGAAGCAGTAAAAGATTTAAAAATAATTGAAGCAGTTTATAAAGCAGTAAAAACTGGTAAAAAAGTTAAAGTATAATTTCATTTATTCCCATTTCAAAAAAAGATTGAAATTAATATCTGAAGCTCAACTTGGCAGGTAATAATTGAATGATTAATTTTTCATCTTCGAAGTATTCTCCGTCTAAATGGTATTGAATGATTTGATCACTTTCGATAGTGATTTCACTAGTACGAAAGTGTTGAATAATCGAAAGCTTCAAGTGTTTGCCTTTTTCAATCACCGGCAAATACCATAAACGTTGCAAGGCATTGATAGGATTTGCAATGATTATATCCAACAATCCATCATTTGCTTTTGCCTCAGGGGCTACATGAAATCCACCGCCTGATCTTGCACCATTACTGATATCTACTAGCAATTTCTTCCCTTGAACAAAAGATTCGGAAGATTTTATAACATAATTTTTTGAACGATAGGTAAATATTTTTTTAAGAATAGTGATGAGAAAAGAGATCTTCCCTGAATATTTTTTCTTCCCTACTAAGGCCTTAGCTACTTCTCCTTCAAAACCTAATCCTAATCCATTGATAAAGTAGCGACCATTACACTTAGCCATATCAATTGGCTTAGGACTATCATTTAAAGCAATAGCCAATTGTTGATCGAGGGTTTGTTTGCCATAGAGCAACCAGTGAAAATCATTGCCAGTACCCCCATTAAAAATAACAAGAGGTAATGAAATATCAGGGTATTGGTTAATGAAATAATTCAGGGTGCCATCGCCCCCTACAATAAAAATATCAGTAAAAGAATTGAAATCCGCTGGCCAGTGGTCTTTAAAAATTACATAGTTAATTTTTTTATTGGCAAGAAGTGCAGCAATTTTTTCAGCTAATAAAATTGCCTTACCCACACCAGCGAGCGAATTACATACTAAAGCAATTTTTTTATCTACTGCTGGTTGCATCAATGAATTGGATTAGGAGACTAGTTTTCAGTCCAGTAATCAAATACCAATACCTTATCCAAAATTGGTTTCAATATTTGTCCGAAAGCTTTGTGGTCAGGGTGAGGTAAGTAAACCGCCCTATCTTTTTCAGAAGCAAAGCTCAAAAAGAAACAGTGGGTAAACCCTTGTGCTAAATTTTCAGGGCTATTGTTAGTGCCCCATTCAAAGGATTTAATCTGAGGTATTTTTTTAGGTAATGCAGCAAATGCATCTTTCACCGCTTTTATCTGTTCAGGAGTACTACCTTCTTTAAAACTAAACATCACTACATGACGCAATAGTTTTTGCGAAGCAGCATTTTTTTGTGCTATACTTGGTGCCATACTTGCAATTATTAAATATAAAAATATTCCAATTTTTTTCATGAGCCTAAATTTTTGATAAATATAATCCAAACAAAGATAATTTGATTGAATCAAACCAAACAATCCCGTATTTTTTAAAGCCTAGAACTAAAGAAATTAATTCATCAGATGCTTAGTAAAAGAAACATTCCCCTTTCGGTAGCCTTTGATGTACATTTGTTTTAACCATTACTTGACGAATGAACCCAATCACCATAGCACTTAACGGATTGTTTGACCAAATTCCAAGAAGACATTCTTCCGAAAATTTAGTAGCCATCAACCTTATTATTGCAGAATACGATGAACTATTAATCAGTATAGAAGCGATTAATTCTTATTACGAAAAAAACATTCCTCCATTTTTTGATGAGCTAGAAATGGTGAAGGCTACGATAAAAAAATCAACTGATAATAAACTGTCAAAAAAAGCAAAAGATAATTTATTCGATGATGCCTCAGGGGCGTTAAAAGACAGTATGCAAGGGTTATTGGCGCTTTATTCAGATGGAAATGCATCCGAATAGATGAAATAAAAAAGCGGGCAAATTAAATTGTCCGCTTTAAAAAATTTAAACCTACTCATTCCATTAGCCTTGCTGCTTCCTTACATATTTAGTAAGAATTACTATCACCTGGCCTTCAATTTTTCCTTCTATTTGTTCAGTATTCTCTTCTACAATACGAATATTTTTAACCACGGTACCCATTTTTGCATTTAACGTAGACCCTTTTACATCCAATGATTTAGTTAATACAACGGTATCGCCTGTCTGCAAAATCACTCCATTACAATCCTTGTGCAAATCAACTGCTGAATCATTATCATGATCACCAGTAGCCTTAGCCCAAACTAGTACTTCATCTTCTAAGAAAAGCATATCCAAATTATCGGAGGCCCAACTTTCATTTTTCAAGCGATTCAGCATGCGCCAAGCTACTACCTGAATTCCGGGCACCTCGCTCCACATCGTTTCAGAAAGACATTGCCAATGATTGCTATCTAGTTCAGCCTTTTTGTCAATCTGTGCTAAACAATTGGCACAGATCATGATACAGTTTTGCTCATTGGTACTTTTTTGTGGTAATACCTCATACAACTTTACCTCCTCGGTAGATTTACATAACTCACATTTATTTTCACTTCTTTGGAGTAGCAATGCTTCTAATTTCATGGTTTACTATTTTAATTTAGAAGGGGCGAAGGTAAAGGAATACTATGGTTTACAATGAACAGTTGTAATATACCTTGAAATGATGCTGTTCGTATAATTCTTTTTTAATAAACTGATTAATGTTGAGAAAGAAAAATATAATTAGTTATTATTTTCAGGCTGCTTTACCGGGAATGCTCTTTTATGAACAAATGAATTGAAAAATGACAATAAAATGCTGAACAATAAAGCATCCCAGAAACTTGCCACCTTAAAGCCGTTAACGAAATGCTCTGCCATTAATATAATAAAAGCATTAATGACAAATAAAAATAATCCGAGAGAGAAAATAGTAACTGGAAGCGTAAGAACTATTAAAAGCGGTTTAATAGTAGCATCTAAAATTGCTAATATTATTGCTACCACTATGGCAGTAAAAATATCATTGATGACAATACCGGGCAACAAATAGGCTAATATAAAGGCATTGACAGTAGTGATCAATATTTTAAGTAAAAATTTCATTTTTGCTTTTTTAAAAAATGATAAAAAACTAATTAGTAATGGTAGTCAATTTTAATAGTAATAACTATGCATAATAAAAGAATATAAATTCTCAGTTGCTTTCAACTGCCTTTCAATTAAATAACTACCAATTCGTAAAAATCTGCTGGCTTCAAATATTTTTCAGCAAGCGCTTTCAATTCTTCAGCAGAAATTGTCTTTATAACTTTGATAGAATCATAAAAATATTTTTCATCCAAATCATTTAAAATAATATTCTTCCACCTGCCAATAATTTGAAAAGGGCCATCTAGGTCGCCTAGAATGGAACCAATCATATAATTTCTAACCAATAGCAATTCTTCTTCTTCAATCAAGGTATTTCTCAATAAGTCCATTTCTTTATAAACCTCTGTAACCGTGGCCTCACTTACCTCCTTACCCGCTTCGGTGCTAATCATCCAAGCACTTTCCTGGATATGATTTTGTACATAACTATGTATACCATAGGTGTAGCCCTTGTCTTCACGAATATTACTCATGAGTCTTGAACCAAAGAATCCTCCAAACAAAGTATTCAGCACCATCACATTCATAAAATCAGGATGATGGCGATTAGGAAAAGGCCTTGCTATTCTAATAGCAGCCTGCACTCCATTGGGGTCATTAGAAATATGTTGCTTTTTTTGAACAGCAGGAGTCAACTGTTGAGCCGTTAATGACTGCCCATTTTTAGTGATTGTCAAATCACCAAATTGCTGGTTAAGTTGTTCAAATAAATCAGCTGGTAATTTACCTGCTACAAAAATCACCGCCCGCCCATTGACATAATATTGCTGAAAATGTGCTTTTAGTTGATCGGTACTAAGTGCTTGATAATTTTCGGCAGACAAATATTTCCCATAAGGATGGTCTTCACCAAACAAATACGCATCGATTAAACGGTTAGCAACAAAATCACATTTTTTTAAATTGACCTGTAATTTTTGTTGACTATTTTGTTTAAAAATATCTAACTCTGATTCAGGAAAATTAGCGTCGGTAATGATTTCACGCATTACGGGAAGTAATACATTCAAATGTTTATTTAAAGTATGTAAGGATAAAACGGCGGTTTCATTATAACAAGACCGATTGCAATAAGCGCCGTAATATTCAAAATGTTCATTGATCTGAAAAGCCGTCTTAGTAGAAGTGCCGTTTTTCAACATGAAGTTGGTAGCCAATGCTACGCCCTTATTGGCTTCGTAACTATTACCCGCATAAAAAACAATTTCTAATTGTAGCAGTTCTTGTTCACCCGCATTAATAGCATACACTTCTACGCCATTATTGAGCACCATCTTTTGGTATGGCTTTAGCTTCAGGTCAAATTCGATGGCGTCTTTTATCAAGGGAGCCGATGTTCTATCGATCATTATTATTTTTTAGTATTTACCTAATTAAATGGTAGGGGTTTATTCACTGAAAGCTTTAGCTGGCAGCATAATAATATAATGTATTACAATTGTTTTCATTAAATATTACTCTGCTTTCCTTCATCAACTCATCTCTAGTGACTGCATGGTATCTTTCTAATTCTTTATTAATCAGATCTGCATCACCCAGTAATTCATAAATAGCCAAACTAGACGCTCGATTCATAACACTCATATCTTCAAAAGCCATCATGCTCTCTGTTTTATTCTTTACTTTCTGTAATTCCAATTCACTGATGCCTTCGTTTTGCAATTTGTTAAGTTCGATGTTCAACGCTTCCTCTGCATCTTTCATAGCAACCCCTTTTACTAGCTTGCCTTCAATCACTAAAAGTCCAGCATCAGAACTACCATAATGAGAACAATCAATATTGCTGAATAATTGTTTTTCCTTGACCAATGACTGATATAAACGAGAAGAACCACCGCCACTAAGAATTTCAGTAATCAAATCAGTTACATAATATCTTTTATCAAGCCTAGAATAAATATGCCAACTTTTAAATAATGCATCTAGCGGAACATTGGCCTTCACTTCCTTCGACCTAGGAGCAGTCTGCGGAGGTTCTATAGGCAATTGGCGATTGTATTTAGTACCAGAAGGAATAGGACCAAACCATTTATTAGCCAAGACTTTCACTTCTTCAACGGTAATATTTCCAGCCACCACTAAAATAGCGTTGATAGGAGTATAGTGTTTATAGAAAAAATCTTTTACGTCTTGTAGGGTGGCATCTTCAACATGCTTCAATTCTTTACCGATGGTCATCCATTGATAAGGATGAGTGGTATAAGCCAATTCTCTCATTTTATGTCCCACATCACCATAGGGCTTATTGATATAATGTTCTTTAAACTCTTCGCAAACTACTTTGCGTTGCACTTCTAAACTTTTATTATCAAAAGCCAAGCTCAGCATTCTATCACTTTCCAACCAGAAAGCTGTTTCAATATTTTCTGCAGGTAGCTGGCAATAATAATTGGTAAGATCATTGGTCGTAAAGGCATTATTTTCACCGCCTGCCATTTGCAAGGGTTCATCGTATTCGGGAATATTAATACTACCTCCAAACATCAGGTGCTCAAATAAATGGGCAAAGCCAGTTTTCGCTGGATTTTCATCACGGGCACCTACATCATAAATCACATTAACTACTGCCATGGGAGTACTTTCATCGGGATGGACCACTACTCTTAAGCCATTTTCAAGCGTAAATTTTTCAAATTGAATCATGCTGCAAAGTTAAGGACTGTTGGAGTATTTTTAGTAGGGATAAATAGACCCCATTAGAGATAAATTATGATTTATTGTCGATCGCCCTTACTTTAAGAGCTACCCAATAAAATAGGCATAATAAATCCTTGATGGCGCAATAAATTTATTTTACAACCGAATGGGTGTATTTTTGCGAATAATTTACAATGGCAGTTATGGAAATAAATGAATTATTTAAAAAAGCGCTCAATTTCGAAAACTTATCAGTAGAAGAAGGGGTATATCTTTTCGAGCATGCTCCCCTAGCAGAGTTGATGTATGTGGCAGATGAGTTAAGAAAAATTCAGGTTCCTCATGGTAAGGTTACTTGGATCATTGATCGGAATATGAATACGACCAATGTGTGCATAGCGAATTGCAAATTTTGCAACTTCTATCGTGTCCCTGGTCACGCAGAAGCTTACATAACAGATATTGAAACTTACAAAAAGAAAATTGAAGAGACCTTCCGTTTCGGTGGAGAGCAGTTGCTTTTACAAGGTGGCCATCATCCTGATTTGGGCTTAAGTTATTACACCAATCTTTTTAGAGAATTAAAAAGTTTATACCCTAATTTAAAGTTGCATACTTTAGGTCCTCCTGAAGTAGCGCATATTACTAAATTAGAAAAGAGTACCCATCGTGAAGTTTTGATTGCACTTAAAGAAGCTGGATTGGATAGTCTACCTGGGCCAGGTGCTGAAATTTTAACTGATAGGGTAAGAAGGTTGATTAGCAAAGGAAAATGTGGTAGTCAAGAATGGTTAGATGTGATGCATGAAGCGCACAAACTAGATATTACTACCAGCGCTACTATGATGTTTGGGCATGTAGAAACGATCACTGAAAGATTTGAGCATTTAGTAAAATTAAGAGAGGTACAGAGTCGAAAACCAGCCCATGCGAAAGGCTTTTTAGCATTTATTCCATGGACATTCCAGGATGTAGACACCTTGCTTTCAAAAATTAGAGGTGTTCATAATTTAACTACTGCAGAAGAATATATTCGAATGATTGCCATGAGTAGAATCATGCTGCCGAATGTAAAAAACATTCAAGCCAGTTGGTTGACGGTAGGAAAGAAAACTGCACAACTTTGTCTCAATGCAGGCGCCAATGATTTTGGCAGCATTATGATTGAAGAAAATGTGGTGAGTGCTGCAGGTGCGCCGCATCGATTTACCAGCAAGAGTATTCAAGATGCGATAAGAGAGGCGGGTTTTGAACCACAACTTCGCAACCAGCAATATGAATTTAGGGCGATGCCAAAGGTGATGGAAGAACAGGTGATTGATTATTAGAGACTCTTCGAGATTGATGTAGGATGT